>NZ_RAWD01000244.1:0-15157 GCF_003612065.1 Corallococcus sp. CA047B | reverse complement strand
GCGGTGAGGGCGGGGCGGGAGAGGTAGCCGCGAGCGAGGCCGATGCCCCCGACGTACAGCTCGCCGGGAGCCCCGAGCGGAACGGGCTGGAGGTGCGAGTCGAGGACGTAGAGCTGGACGTTGGGGAAGGGCCGTCCGAGGGAGATGCGCTGGGAGTCGACGGGCCCGGAGATGGAAGCGCAGACGGTGACTTCGGTGGGGCCGTAGGCGTTGAGCAGGGTACGTCCCTGGCTCCAGCGCTGGGCCGTCGCGGGCGGAAGGGCCTCGCCCGCGGAGATGACAGTTTCCAGCAGAGGCAGTCCGGCCTCGGAGAGCTGGGCGAGGACGGAGGGCGTCAGGGTGGCGGCGGTGACGGCCTGGGATTCGAGCAACTGGCGCAGGGGCAGCTCGGGCAGCAAGGCGTCGCGCGAGGCGAGCACGAGGCAGGCGCCGGCCAGCAGCGTGGAGAAGACCTCGCAGACAGAGGCGTCGAAGGCGGGGGAGGCGAACTGCAGGACGCGGCTGTTCGCGTGGAAGCGGTGGGCCTTCACCGCTGCGAGCGCGGTGTTGGCGAGGCCCTTGTGGAGGAGCAGGGCCCCCTTGGGCGTGCCGGTGGAGCCAGAGGTGTAGATGACGTAGGCGAGGCTGTCGTCGAAGACGCGGACGTCGGGAGGAGAATCGGGCCTGCGAGCAATCGCGTCAGCGTCGGAGTCGAGGCAGAGCAGCTGGACGCCGGAGGGCAGCTCATCCGCGAGGGAGTCCTGGGTGAGGACGAGGGGAACGCCTGCATCCTCGAGGATGAAGGCGGTGCGTGAGGCGGGGTAGGCGGGGTCGAGGGGAACGAAGGCGCCGCCGGCCTTGAGGATGGCGAGGAGTGCGACGGGAACGTCGAGGGAGCGCTCCAGGAAGAGTCCGACGCGGGTCTCGGGCCCGACGCCGAGGGAGCGCAGGTGGTGGGCGAGGCGGTTGGCGCGAGTGTCGAGTTCCCGGTAGGTGAGGTGCTGGCCGGAGAAGGAAGCGGCGTGCGCCAACGGGGTGCGCTCGGCCTGGGCCTGGAAGAGGTGGTGGACGCGCGACTCGTCGGAGAGCACCTGCCGCGTGTCGTTCCACGCGATGAGTGTCTGTTGACGCTCCTCCTCCGCGAGCAACGACACTTCATCGAGTCGCTTCGCGGAGCCAACCCAGCCCTCCAGCGCCGCGCGCATGTGCTGCAAGAGGCGCCGCGCGGTGTCCGCATCCAGCCTGGAGCTGTCCACGGTGAGCTTCAGCATCAGCTCCGAACCCGGCAGGACCACGAGGTTCAGCGGGAACGTCTTGCGCTCCATCATCCGCACGTCGCGCAGGTCCTGGCGTCCCACCCGGTCGCGGACGGACGCGTCCACGGGGAAGTTCTCGAACACGACGAGGCTTTCGAACAACGGGGTGCCGCGTGGCAGTTCGCTCCAGCCCTGGATCCGCAGCAGCGCGCAGTGCTCGTGTTGGCGCGACTCCGCGAGCTGGGCCTGAAGCCCCTGGAGCCAGGGGAGGATGGCGGCGTCCGGAGGCAGGCGGACGCGCACCGGTAGCGAGTTGATGAACAGCCCCATCACCGACTCGACGTGGGGCAGCTCCGCGGGCCGTCCGGCGACCGTGGCGCCGAAGACGACGTCCTCCTCTCCCGCGTGCCTTCCGAGCACCAGCGCCCACGCGGCCTGGATCAGCGTGTTCATCGTCAGGTGGTGCTGGCGCGTGAAGCCGGTCAGCGCCTTCGTGGTGGGCTCGGAGACCGCGAGCACATGCTCGACCATCTCCGGAGCCTCCTTCCGGCTCCGGTCCGGCGCGCGGCCCGGAAGCGGTGTGGGGGCCTGGAAGCCCGCGAGCGTCCGTCGCCACCACGCCTCGGAGGCGGCTTCGTCCTGCTGGCCCAGCCACGCGATGAAGTCACGGAACGAGGGTGCCCGCTCCAGCCGCGCTTCCCGGCCGCTTCGCAGCGCTTCGTAGGTTCCGAACAGATCCTGGAGCAGCACGCCCACGCTCCAGCCGTCGAGCAGGAGGTGGTGCAGGCTCCAGACGAAGCGGTACACGTGCTCATCCAGGCGCATCACCGTGACGCGCAGCAGCGGTGGCCGCGCCAGGTCGAAGCCCCTCGCATGGTCCTCGCGCAGGAACGCGTCCATCCGCTCCTGCTGCTCGGTGGCGGACAGGCCGCGCAGGTCGTTCTCGGTCCACGGCAGGTCCACGCGTGCGTGCACCACCTGGAGGGGCTGGGGCAATTCTTGCCAGTGGAACCCCGTCCTCAGGATGGCGTGCCGGTCCAGCACCGCCTCCCAGGCGCGACGGAAGGCTGGCAGGTCCATGGGCGTGTGGAACGTCCAGGCGATCTGCTGGAAGTACTCGCCCGTCGCCGCGCCCACGATGGTGTGGAAGAGCATGCCCTGCTGCATGGGCGAGAGCGGATAGACGTCCTCGATGGCCTGCCCCGCGGGAAGCAGCGCGCCCAGTGTCGCCGGCTCCAGGCGGGCCAGCGGGAAGTCCGCCGGCGTGTAGCGCAGGGCCTGGGGTGAACCGCGCTCGGCGATGAGGGCGCGCAGCGCGGACACGAAGTGCCTGGCCAGGGACTCGACGGTGGCACGGTCATGGACGTTCTCGCTGTAGGTCCAGCCGAGTCGCAGCCGGCCTTCGATGACCAGCCCGTTCACCTCCAGCAGGTGGCTGCGCTGGCCCCGGGGGCTGACCATCCCGCCTTCGGGCGTGCGCGCCTTCACGAAGAGGGGTGAGCTGGCGGCGGCGACGTCGAGCTGGCCCAGGTAGTTGAAGAGCACCTGGGCTCGCGGCAGGGCTCGCAGCGCACGGGACGTGTCGTCGCGGCCCATCGCCAGCAACAGGCCGTGGCCCAGTCCCCGGTTCGGCACCTGTCTCAACCCGTCCCGCACCGCGAGCAGCGCGCCCCCGACATCGGCCGTAGGCGCCTCCAGCAGCACCGGCACCATCGCGGTGAACCAACCCACGGTGCGCGACACGTCCACGTCGTCGAACAGCTCTTCCCGGCCGTGGCCTTCCAGGTCCACCAGGTGCCGGTGTTCGCCCGTCCAGGCGGACAGGGCCCGGGCCAACGCCGTCAGCAGCACGTCGTCGATGCGCGCGCGCCAGGCCGCTGGCACCTCGCGCAGCAACACCCGCGTCTCCTCCGCGTCCAGTGAGACGGAGACGTCACGCGCCGAGGCGAGGGTGTTCTCTCCCGCGTGGTCCACCGGCAACGGTCGCGGCTCGCGCCGGGCGTCGGAGAGCCAGAATGCCCGTTCGGCCTCCAGCGCGTCGGACTTCGCGTGCGCTTCCAGCCGCTCCGCCCACGCCTTGAAGGACGTCGTCTTGAGCGGCAGCACCACCGGCTCCCCCCGGCGGAGCTGCTCGTACGCGGTGCTCACGTCCTCCAGCAGCATGCGCCAGGAGACGCCGTCCACCGCGAGGTGGTGGATGATGACCAGCAGGCTCCGGGGCCTTGCGTGGCCCGGGTCGAAGAGCGCGGCCCGCAGGAGCGGACCCTCGGACAGACGGAACGCGGCCTGGAGCTTCGCGGCGGCTTCTTCCAACGCGGCGGCCTGTTCCGGCTCCGGCACGGAGGACAGGTCCACCCGATGCAGGGCTACGGTCGCGTCCAGGCCCGCGTTGCGCTGCTCCCAGCCGGTGCCCGCGCGCACGAAGCGCAGCCTCAGCGCGTCGTGGTGTTCCACCAGCTTGCGCACGGCCTGCTCCAGCAGCGCGGCATCCACCGGCTCGCGCAGCTCCAGCAGCACGGCCTGGTTGTAGTGGTGCGGCTCCGGCAGGTCCCGCTCGAAGAAGGCCCGCTGGATGGGCGTGAGCGGGACAGGGCCGGTGACGGGGCCCTGCTCGCTGGTGGCGCCTCGCGCGGCCGTCACGGTGGGCGCCAATTCCGCGAGCGTCTGGCGTTGGAAGAGCTGGCGGGGCGTGAGGTGGAGGCCCACCTGCCGCGCCCGCGCGACGACCTGGAGGCTGATGATGCTGTCGCCGCCCAGCTCGAAGAAGTTGTCGTGGATGCCCACGCGCTCGCGCCCCAGCAGCCGGGCCCAGATGTCCGCGAGCGCCTGCTCCACCTCGTCGCGCGGTGCGACGAAGGCCCGCTCGGAGAGGGCCCCCGGTTGCTCCGGTGCGGGCAGGGCCTTGCGGTCCACCTTGCCGTTGGGGGAGAGGGGCAGCACCGCCAGGGACACGAAGGCCGCGGGCACCAGGTGCTCCGGCAGGCGCGAGGCCAGGAAGCCTCGCAGGGTGTCCGCGTCCGGCGCCGTGCCCGTGACGTAGGCCACGAGCCGACGCACGCCCGGCGCGTCCTCGCGGACCAGCACCACGGCCTGCGCCACCGAGGCGTGCTCGCGCAAGGTGGCCTCCACCTCGCCCGTTTCGATGCGGAAGCCGCGCACCTTCACCTGCGCGTCCTTGCGCCCGATGAACTCCAGGTTGCCATCCGGCAGGTAGCGGGCCACGTCGCCCGTGCGGTACAGCCGCGCGCCGGGCGTGGTGCCGAAGGGGTCTGGCAGGAAGCGCTCCGCGCTGAGCGCCGGACGGGCGTGGTAGCCGCGCGCCAGGCCCTCGCCGCCCAGATACAGCTCCCCATGCACGCCGACGGGCACGGGGAGCAGGTGGGGGTCCAGCAGGTAGACGCGGGTGTTGGCGATGGGCCGCCCCAGCGGCACCGTCCTGCCCGTGCCGGACGTGGGACAGCGGGCCGAGGTCGCGTCGATGGTGGCCTCGGTGGGGCCGTACAGGTTGATCAGGGTGACGCGGGGCAGCCGCGCTCGCAGCAGGGGCTCCAGCTCCGAGGCCAGCGCCTCACCGCCGCAGAAGAGCAGGCGCAGTCGGGTGGCCTGCGCCAGCCCCGGCTCCTCCAGCAGCGCCCGCAGCAGCGACGGGACGAGCTGGAGCACCGTGACCTGCCCCTGCACGACGGCCTCCAGCAACAGGGCGCCATCGCGATGCGCTTCCGGTGGCGCGATGAGCAGCCGGCCGCCGGACAGCAGGGGCGCCCAGCACTCCCACACGGAGGCGTCGAAGCTCAGCGGCGTCTTCAGGAGCACCCGGTCGTCGGGCCCCAGGTGGAACTCCGACAGCAGCCACGCCATGTGGTTGGCGAGCGCGCGGTGGGTGATGACGACGCCCTTGGGCTGCCCCGTGGAGCCGGAGGTGTAGAGGACATAGGCGGCGTTCTGGGCGCGGACCCCGCTGTCCGGCGCGTCCGACCGGGCTTCGGTGCCAAAGGCCTCTTCGGAGTCCAGGCACACCACGCGCGCATCCCGCACGGGCAGGCGCTCCAGCAGGTGCCGCTGGGTGAGCAGGACGTGCGGCGCGGCGTCCTCCCACATGAAGGCCAGACGCGCCGCGGGGTAGTCCGGGGAGAGCGGCACGTAGGCGCCGCCGGCCTTGAGGATGCCGAGCAGCCCCACCGCCAGCTCCAGGGAGCGCTCCACGCAGAGCGCCACCCGGGTCTCCGGCCCCACGCCGCGAGAGCGCAGCAGGTGCGCGAGCCGGTTCGCGCGCAGGTCCAGCTCCCGGTAGGTGAGGTGCTGTCCGCCGAACTCCACCGCCACCGCGTCCGGCGTGCGAGCGACCTGCGCCTCGACGAGCGTGTGCAGGCACGTGTCGCGCGGGGTTTCAGCGTGCGTGTCGTTCCAGGTGACGAGCAGCTGGTGCCGCTCGGCGGGCGTGAGGAGGGGAAGCTCGGCGATGGGCCGGTCGGGGTGGGCCGTGAGGCCTTCCACCAGCACCCGCAGGTGTTCCGCCATCCGGGCCGCCGTCGCGGCATCGAAGAGGTCCGTGTTGTATTCGAGCGCCCCGGCGAACCCGCCCGGCAGCTCCGCCAGCGTGAGGTTCAGGTCGAACTTCGCCAGCTGGCCGTCCGCCTGGATCAACCGGAACGTCAGCCCCGGCAGGGACGGGGCCATCTTCGCCTCGCGCTGGAGGGTGAACATCACCTGGAACAGCGGCGTGTGGCTGAGGCTGCGCACCGGCTGGAGCACCTCCACCAGCTTCTCGAACGGCACCTCCGCGTGGCCGAAGGCACCCAGCGCGACCTCGCGCACGTGGGCAAGCAGCTGACGCCCTGTCATGCGCTCCGACAGCCGGGTGCGCAGCACCAGGGTGTTGGCGAAGAAGCCGAACAGCTCCTCCAGTTCAGCGCGGTCCCTTCCTGCGATGGGGGTGCCCACGCTGATGTCCGGCTGTCCCGAATAGCGGTGCAGCAGCAGCTGGAAGGCCGCCAGCAGCGCCATGAAGGGCGTGACGTTCTCCTTCGCGCAGAGCGCCATCAATGCATCGGAGGCCGCGCGGCCCAACCGCACGGGCTGGTTGGCGCCCCGGGTGGAACGCACCGGCGGTCGCGGGCGATCCGTGGGCAGCTCCAGCAGGCGGGAGGCGTCACCCAGTTGTGTCTTCCAATACGCGAGCTGCTTGTCGAGCACCTCGCCCCGCAGGTGCTCGCGCTGCCAGAGCGCATAGTCGGCGTACTGGAGCGGCGGTTCGGGCAGCGGCGACGGCCGGCCCGCGGCGAAGGACAGGTACAGGACGATGAGCTCACGCAGGAGCACGTCCATGGACCCGCCATCCGACACGATGTGGTGCACCGTCAGCAGCAGCAGGTGGTCCGTGTCCCCCAGCTGGAGCAGGAGCGTGCGCAGCAGCGGCCCCTTCGCGAGGTCGAAGGGGCGCAGCGTCTCCGTGTCCACCAGGCGCTGGGCTTCGCTCTCGCGCTCGGCGGCGGGACGGCTTCGCAGGTCCACGGTCGCGAGCGGCAGCCTGGGCGCGGGCAGCACCTCCTGGACGGCCTGACCTTCCTCGTTGAGGAACACCGTGCGCAGCGCTTCGTGCCGCCGCACCACCTCTTCCAGCGCCCGCTCCAGGACGGAGGCGTCGAGCGCGCCCTCCACCCGCAGGGCCATGGGGATGTTGTAGACGGTGCTGCCCGGCTCCAGCTGGTCCAGGAACCACAGGCGCTGCTGGGTGAAGGACAGCGGGAAGCGGTTTCCCGTCCGGGGGCGGGGCGTCAGCGTTTCGCGGGGCGCGGCCTTGCCCAGCTTGCGCAGGAGCAGCTCCCGCTTTTCCGGCGGCAGGGCCGCGAGCCGCTTCTGCAGGTCGTTACTCATGGGACACCTTCCGGCGCACGGCCGCGTCGTCGTTGGGGGCTTGCTCGGCGCTGTCCTCGGGGGACTCCTCCGCCGCGAGCAGGGCCTGGACCTCGTCGGGGGACATCCCCTCGAGCTCCGCGAGCAGGTCTTCCAGCCGCCCTTCTTCCACCTGGCCCGCGCGCAGGTCCACGATGCGCTGCGCCAGCCCCGCCACGGTGGGCGTGTCGAACAGGTCCCTCAGCCGCAGCTCCGCCCCGAAGGCGGCGCGGATGCGCGAGACGACCTGGGTTCCGAGCAGCGAGTGTCCGCCCAGCTCGAAGAAGTCGTCGTGGATGCCCATGCGCGGGAGGTTGAGCAGCTCCGCGCAGATGCGCGCCAGCGTCTCCTCGGTCTGGTTGCGCGGCGCCACGTAGGGGCGCTCGTCGGACGTGCCCACCGGTGTCGGCAGGGCCTGCCGGTCCACCTTGCCGTTGGCGGTGAGGGGCATGGCCTCCAGCATCATCACCACGGAGGGCACCATGTACGGCGGCAGCTTGTCCCCAAGCCAGCGGGTGACGTCCGCCTGGGTGAGGAAGGGCGGGGCCGTCCGGGGGGACAGCTTTCGCAGGTGCGCGTCCGGTGACGTCTGTGGCACCAGGCGGCCCTTGTCCGATGGGCGGATGGCGTACAGGTAGCAGAGCTGCGTGCCCGACAGCAGCACGTCCTGGTCCACCACCAGGTCGAAGCCGTGCTGTCGCACCAGCTCCGTGATGGGCTCGACGTTCTCCTTCACGTCGATCTCCACCACCATCTGGCGGATGCACCCCCAGTGCTCCTCGCGGAGCCCCTGGAGCACCTGCAGCTCGCTCTTCTCCACGTTGACCTTCAAGAGGTCGATGGTCTCCACCGCGTGCTCGTCGATGATGTCCGACAGCGTGCGCAGCCGCGCGGTGAAGGTGCGCGCCTCGAAGCGCTCCTCCAACAGGTCGTCCGCGGACTCGGCCAGGCCCGCGAGCTGTTCAGGCGACGCGTTCTCCTGGTTGAGCATGTAGGCCTTCACCACCGACTTCTCCGTCTCCGCGTCCGCATGGAAGCCAGACAGGAGTGAGAAGCCGGGGAAGAACGTGAACTCCGCGGTGCCTTCCTCGGCGGCGACGCCGCAGTCGAAGACGGTGGGGTGGTGGGCGTGGAGGGCCAGGTTGACGCTGAGGATGGCGTGCACCGTGGGGTTGGGCTCGAAGGCGAAGATGCGCGGGGCGTGGCAGACCTGGTTTGCGAAGACGGAGAACAGGCCGATGTTGGAGCCCACGTCGAAGATGCAGTCGCCGTCGTTCAGCGTCACGCCGTGGCGCAGGTACGCCTGGAGTTCGAAGACCTCCTTGTAGATGTAGTCCGTCTCGTTGCGGTTGAGCTGCGCGACGGCCAGCTTGTTGGGCAGCACGTAGCGCTTGTGGCCCTGCACGGTGGCGGCGCGCTGGGGCGTGGGCACGACCCAGGCCGCGAGCCGGCGGTCTCCGGGCGCGACCTCGCGGGCCAGCACGACGGCTTCGCGCACGTCCGGGTGTTGCCGCAGGACGGCCTCCACCTCGCCGGTCTCCACGCGGAAGCCACGGATCTTCACCTGGTCGTCGATGCGGCCCAGGAACTCCACCGCCCCGTCCTTCAGCCGGCGCGCCAGGTCGCCCGTGCGGTACAGGCGGCCTCCGGGCTGGGGTGCGTGGGGATTGGGGATGAAGCGCTCCGCGGACAGGTCCGGGCGGCCCAGGTAGCCGCGCGCCACGCCGACACCGCCGATGCACAGCTCTCCGGCGATGCCCACCGGCACCGGTTGCAGGTTCGCATCCAGCACCAGCACCTGTTCTCCGGGCAGCGGGAAGCCCGTGGGGATGTTGGGCCGGTTCGGCAGGCCCGTGACGGGCACGGGCCACGTGAGCGAGCCCACCGTCGTCTCCGTGGGGCCGTAGTGGTTGAGGATTTCGCAGCCCGGGCGCAGCCGCTGGATGCGTTCAATCCATTCGCGGCTGGAGGCCTCGCCTCCCAGCACGAGCAACCGGCGCGGCAGCACCTGCTCCGGCTTCGCGGCCGACATCAGGGCCGCCAGGTGCGAGGGGACGATCTTCAGGCAGTCGATGCCGTGGCGCTCGAAGTAGGCGGCGAAGTCCTCCGGGCTCGTCACCCGGTCGCGGGACAGGACGTGCAGGTTGCCGCCGGTGCCCAGCGCGGGGAACACCATGGTGTTGCCCAGGTCCGCGGCGATGGTGGACACGGTGGCGAAGCTGGCGCCGGGCAGCGCGGGCATCCGCTCCTGCACGCCCGCCGTGTATGAGCTGAGCTGCCGGTGCTCCACGGCCACGCCCTTGGGACGTCCGGTGGAGCCGGAGGTGTAGATGACATAGGCGAGGTTGCCGGGCGTCGCCACGGGCGGCGGGTTCTCCGGGCGCCCACGTCGCACGATGCCGTCCCATTCCGAGTCCAGGTACAGCACGCGCGCGCCCGTCTCCGGGAGCGCTTCGGACAGGGCGTCCTGGCTGAGGATGACGGCGACCTCCGCCTCCTCCAGGATGGCGGACAGCCGTTCGGTGGGCGTCTCTGGATCCAGCGGCACGTAGGCCCCGCCCGCCTTGAGGATGCCCAACATGCCCACCACCAGCTCCAGCGAGCGGTGGAGGAACAGGGCGGCTCGTCCGTCGGGGCGCACGCCCATGCCCCGCAGGCGCCAAGCGAGCTGGTTCGCGCGCAGGTTCAGCTCGCGGTAGGTGAGCTGCTCATCCTCGTAGGTGACGGCCACCGCGTCGGGGGTGCGCTCCACCTGCGCCTCGAAGCGCTGCGCGAAGCAGTCGTCCGCGCGGAAGTCCAGCCGGGGACCGCCCCACGCCGTCACCACCTGGTGGCGCTCGGCGTCCGACAGGAGCGTCAGCGCGGAGACGCGGGCCTCCGGCGTGGCGGCGAAGCCTTCCAGCAGCGTCTGGAAGTGGCCCGCCATGCGCGCCACGGTGTCGTGGGTGAACAGGTCGGTGTTGTACTCCCAGGTGCCGCGCAGGCCGTCCTCGCCGTGGCCCACGACGACGAGCAGGTCCAGCTTGGCCGCGTGAGTCTCCAGCGTCACCGGCTCCAGCTTCAGGCCGGGCAGCGTCATGGCGCGGGTGGGCGCGTGCTGGAGCGTGAACTTCACCTGGAACAGCGGGGCGCGGCCGTCGTTGCGTGCCGGGTTGAGGACGCGGACCAGCTCCTCGAAAGGCACGTCCTGGTGCGCGTAAGCGGACAGCGAGGACTCGCGGGTGCGGGCGATGAGCTCGCGCACCGTCGGGTCGCCGTCCACGCGGGCGCGCAGGACGAGCTGGTTGATGAAGAACCCGAGCATCCCTTCGGTCTCCGCGAGGGAGCGGTTGGCGACGTCGGTGCCGATGAGCAGGTCGCGCTGTCCCGAGTAGCGGGCCATCAGCGTGTTGAAGGCCGCCAGCAGCACCATGAACGGCGTCGCACCCTCCTGGCGTCCGAGCGCGTCGAGCGCCCGTGACAGGGCCGGGGGCATCGCCGCCTCGTACTGGGCGCCGCGCCCGGTGGGCGTCAGCGGGCGCGGGGCATCGCCGGGAAGCTCCAGCGTCTGCGGCGCGCCGGACAGGGCCTCCTTCCACCAGGACAGCTGCGCTTCCAGCACTTCGCCGCGAAGCCAGTCGTGCTGCCACGCCGCGTAGTCGGCGTACTGGAGCGACAGCGCGGGGAGCGGGGAGGGCAGGCCGTCGCGGAACGCGGCGTAGAGGGCGATGAGCTCGCGGATGAGGACGCCCATGGACCAACCATCGGAGACGATGTGGTGCATGGTGAGCAGCAGGACGTGGTGCTCGGGCGCGAGCGTGACGAGGACCGAGCGCAGCAGCGGCCCCTTCGCGAGGTCGAACGGGCGCTGGCCCTCCTGCTGGAGGAGTCGCTGGGTGCTCGCGTCCCGCTCGGACTCCGGCGTGGACTGGAGGTCCATCCGCGCGAGGAGGCTCTCACGGGGGGGCTGGATGACCTGGAATGGCCGGCCTTCCTCCGACAAGAAGGTGGTGCGCAGGGCCTCGTGACGGTGGAACAGCTCCTGGAGGGCGCGCTCCAGGGCGGGAACCTTGAGCTCGCCCTGGAGGCGGACCGCCGTGGGGATGTTGAACGCGCTGGTGCCGGGGTCGAGCTGATCGATGAACCACAGGCGCTGCTGCGCGAACGACAGCGGCAGCTTCGCATCCCGGGACACGGGGAGGATGGGCGGCGCCTTCGCGAGGCCTGTCGCGCCCGTGTCCTTCGCGAGGTGGGCCGCGAAGCCGGCGAGGGTGGGATGCTCGAAGAGGGCGCGCAGCGGCAGGTCCACGCCGAAGGCCTCGCGGACGCGGGACACCAGCTGGGTGGCCAGCAGGGAGTGGCCTCCCAAATCGAAGAAGCTGTCGTGGCGGCCGACGCGGGTGACGCCCAGCAGCGAACCCCAGAGCTCCGCGAGGCGGTGCTCCTCCGGGCCTTCGGGCGGGACGAACGTGCCTTGCAGGGCGAGCCCGTCCGGGGCGGGCAGGGCCTGGAGGTCGCGCTTGCCGGAAGGCGTGACGGGCAGCGCGGTGAGGGGGACGAAGGCGGACGGTTGCAGGGCCTCCGGCAGGCGGTCCTTGAGGAAGGCGCGCAGGGCGTCCAGGTCGAGCGGTTGGTCGGCACGCGCGACGACGTAGGCGACGAGCCGCTTGTCGCCGGGACGAAGCTCGCGCACCACCACGGCCGCCTGGTCCACGGAGGCGTGGGCCGTGAGGGCGGACTCAATCTCTCCGGGTTCGATGCGAACGCCGCGCAGCTTCACCTGCGCATCGGTCCGGCCGTGGAACTCGAGCTGGCCGTCCGTGCGCAGGCGCACGAGGTCGCCGGTGCGGTAGAGGCGGGCGCCCGGGGTGGAGGCGAAGGGATGGGGGAGGAAGCGTCCCGCGGTGGATTCAGGGTGGCCCAGGTAGCCCCGCGCGAGCCCCCCTCCGCCGATGAACAGCTCTCCGCGCACGCCGCGCGGCACGGGGTCCAGCTTCGCGTCGAGCACGTAGACGGTGGTGCCCGGGAAGGGTCGGCCCAGCGGCGGCGCGCCGGAGCCCGGCACGCACGTGGCGCTGGTGGCGGCGATGGTGGCCTCGGTGGGGCCGTACTGGTTGACGAAGCGGCGGCCGTCGCGGGCCCAGCGCTCCATCAGGTCGGTGGGGCAGGACTCTCCGCCCACGACGAGCGAGCGCAGCGCGGGGAGGGCTTCGTCCGGCAGGGTGGCCAGCGCGGACGCGGTCAGCGTGAGCGTCGTCACGGCCTGGGTCCGCAGGAAGGCGTGCAGCTCCTCGCCAATGAACTGCCGGGGCGCGAGCACCAGCGTGGCGCCGGTGCCGAGCGCGCTGAAGACTTCCTGCACGGACACGTCGAAGCCTGGCGCGGCCCATTGCAGCAGCCGGTCACCGGGCCGCAGGTCGTAGTCGCGCACGGATTGGCGCAGCGTGTGGGCGGCCGCGCGGTGTTCGACGACGACGCCCTTGGGCTCACCCGTCGAACCCGAGGTGAAGATGACGTAGGCCGCGTGCTCGGGATGGAGCGCGAGGACCGGCGCGGTGGTGGGTGCTTCCGCGAGCAGGGCGGTGCTCGCGTCCAGGCACAGCGTCACGCCGGGACCCGCGGGCACGACGTCGTTGAGCGCGGTGGTGGTCAAGAGGACGCGGGGCGACAGCTGCTGGCGCAGACTTCCGAGCCGCCGCGCGGGGAGCCGCGGATCCAGCGGCGCATACACGCCGCCGGCCTTGAGGATGCCCAGCAGGCCGATGATCCACTCGGGCGAGGGCTCCATGCACAGCGCGACGCGCACGTCCGGGGCGACGCCGAGGCTCATCAGGTGGTGCGCGAGCTGATGGGCCTTCTGCTCCAGCACCGCGTACGTCAGCGTCCTCTCCCCCCAGCTCAGGGCCACCGCGTCAGGCGTGCGGAGCACCTGCTCCTCGAAGGAACGGTGAAGCAGGGACGGCGCGCTCGGGGCCGTGCGCGGGTCGTTCCAGGTGGCGAGCAGCTGTCGCCGCTCGTCGTTGGAGAGCAGCGGCAGGTCGTGGAGGGACTGGTCCGGGTTCGCGACGGCCGCCTCCAGCAGTCGCTGGAAGTGCGTGGCGAGCTGCCCGATGGTGGCGGGCTCGAAGAGGTCGGTGCGGTATTCGATGAACCCGTCGATGCCGTCGGCGGTCTCCTTGAGGGAGAGCGTCAGCTCGAACGTCGACGCGCGGCCTTCCAGGGGCAGGGAGCGCAGCGTGAGGCCGGGCACGGTGAGGTCCGCGTCGGGCGTGTTCTGGAGCACGAACATCGCCTGGAACAGGGGCGAGCGGCCCAGTTGACGCGGCGGCTGCACGGCGTCCACGACCTGTTCGAAGGGCAGGTCCTGGTTCGCGTAGGCCCCGAGCGTCGTCTCCCGGACCTGGGCGAGCAGCTCCCGGAACGAGAGGTGCGCCTGGGGACGTGCCCTCAGCACCAGCGTGTTCACGAAGCAGCCCAGCAGACCTTCCAGTTCGGCGCGACGGCGGCCGGCGATGGGTGTTCCGATGCAGACGTCGTCCTGACCGGCGTGGCGCGCGAGCAGGGCCTGGAACGCGGCCAGCATCACCATGAACGGTGTCGCGCCTTCACCCTGGCCCAGCTTCCGCAGGGCCGTGGACAGCGAGCCCGACAGGTGGACGGGATGCGTCGCGCCCTGGGAGGAAGGCGTGGCGGAACGGGGATGATCCGTGGGCAGGTCCAGCGCCCCGGGCGCCTCCGCGAGCTGCCGCAGCCAATAGGCGCGCTGCGCTTCGAGCACTTCGCCGTGCTGCCCGTCGCGCTGCCAGGCGGAATAGTCGGCGTATTGGATGGGGAGCGCGGGAAGCGGTGAGGGCAGGCCGTCGCGGAACGCGCTGTAGAGCGACGTCAGCTCGCGGATGAGGACGCCCATGGACCAGCCATCGGAGACGATGTGGTGCATGGTGAGCAGCAGCACGTGCTGCTCGGGGGCGAGCGTGACGAGCAGGGTGCGCAGCAGCGGTCCGTGCGCGAGGTCGAACGGGCGCTGGGATTCTTCCGTGAGCAGCTGTCGCAGGTGCTGCTCGCGTGCGGTGTCCTCTGTCGGCGGGAGCTGGAGGTGACGCAGCGACAGCGGCGCGGGGGCGGCGATGTGTTGGACGGGCTGTCCGTTCCGGGTGGGGAATGTCGTGCGCAGGGCTTCGTGGCGACGGATGAGTTCGCGGAAGGCCTGTTCAAGCGCGGAGACCTCCAGGGCGCCTTCCAGCCGGACGGCCGCGGGGATGTTGTAGAGCGCGCTGCCCGGTTCAAGCTGATCAATGAACCACAGCCGCTGCTGCGCGAACGAGAGCGGGAGGCCGTCCCCGCGAGGAACCGCGACGAGGGCCGGGCCCGTGGAGGCCGGGGCTTCGTGGAGCAGTTCCGAAAGCTTGCCGGCGAGGCCGGCCAGGGTCGGGTGTTCGAAGAGCACGGGCAACGGCAGTTCGATGCCGAAGGCTTCGCGGACGCGGGACACCAACTGCGTGGCGAGCAGCGAATGGCCCCCCAGGTCGAAGAAGCTGTCGTGACGACCGACGCGGGCCACGCCCAGCAGGGGTGTCCAGAGGCCAGCGAGGCGGAGCTCCAACGTGCCCTCGGGCGGGATGAACGCCCCTTGCAGGGCAAGTCCTTCGGGGGCGGGAAGGGCCCGGAGGTCGCGCTTGCCCGTGGTGGTGACGGGCAGCGCGGTGAGGGGAACGAAGGCGGACGGTTGCAGCACTTCGGGCAGGCGGTCCTTGAGGAAGGAGCGCAGGGCATCCAGGTCGAGCGGGTGGTCGGCACGCGCGACGACGTAGGCGACGAGGCGCTTCTCACCTGGAACGTCTTCGCGCACCAGGGCCGCGACCTGCTCCACGGAGGGATGGGTGCGGAGCACGGCTTCAAGCTCACCGGGCTCGATGCGGATGCCGCGCAGCTTCGCCTGCGCATCCATGCGGCCGAGGAATTCCAACTCGCCATCGGAGCGGAAGCGGACGCGGTCCCCGGTGCGGTAGAGGCGCTCGCCGGGGGAAGAAGCAAAGGGGTTGGGGAGGAAG
>NZ_RAWD01000243.1:0-15198 GCF_003612065.1 Corallococcus sp. CA047B | reverse complement strand
GGGCAGGATGTTGGCGGAGCGACCCCCTGACGATGCAGGAGGATTGACGGGGGGCGTTCAGCGGTTAATGTAAGTCGGGTGCGGAGAAGTCGTGGCCGCATGCAGTACGGCGAATCTGGGGGCGACCTGGCTTCGACGGGGGCATTGAAGTTCGAGACGCGTGCCGAGCTTGTTGGGACCTCGTTAAACTGCCGACAACAACACAAAAGCCAACGACAACGTTGAGCTCGCGCTGGCTGCCTAATTAGCAGTCTTTAGTGCGCGGTCCCCCTGCTCTCGGTCCGTGGGGTGGGGATGGGCCGTCATAATGCGGACTGGTCACCGAGGGAGCCTGGGCCCGAGGTGACGAGATCTTTCCAGGACCGGCATCGGGAATCCCGTCCGTGGGAGTCCAGGTGACGTAAAAAATCGCGGACTACGCACGTAGGGTCAAAGAGCAGACGGCTTTCGGACGAGGGTTCGATTCCCTCCGCCTCCACAGCAGTTGCGTAGTCATTTCGGTCGGTTCCATCGAGCGTAGTGGCTGCGTAGTGATTCCGGTGAAACCCGAGGGGAGGTACCCCTCGGGGAGTTGTACCTTCAGCATCGCCACCTGCTCGCACAGCACGTGCCAGGGCAGTGACGTGTAGGCATCCACGATGTCGCCTTCGGGCCCGTGGGTCGCCCAGCGGAGCAGATCTTTCTGCGCCCCATCCGCAATCGCCAACGTGATGAACGTCCGCCGGGCGTCGTGCTGCCTTCGTCGCCGAAGGCCCAACTGCGCCAGGTCCTCCTGGAGGCGCTTGTAGCTGGACGACGAACTCAGGAGCCCTCCGTCCACGGATGGGACGATGAAGTCCTCCGGCCCGGGTTGGCGCCCGTACTGCCGGGCCCACCCCTCCGCCTGCCAGTCCGCGAGGATGCGCGCCAGGACGGAGTGGATGGGCATCTCCCGTACCACCCCTGTCTTCGTCGCCGGTTTCAGGACCTTCTTCTTCGAGTCCCAGCAGGTGTCGATGACCATCTTCCCCAGAGGCGTGATGTCGGGCAGGTAGTCCCGCCACCTTCGAGGGCTGATTTCGTTGATGCGCATGCCTCCCAGGTTCTCGACCGCATACAGGACGCGGTGCCGCTCCGGGACGCGCCGGTCGGTGATCAGCAGCATCAGTTCTTCGCGATCGAAGAGCGCCGTGCGTCGCCACTGCGGGTCCTTGTCGCGCTTCTTGGGCAGTTCGCCGCGGCGCCGCGTCAGCACGCAGGGGCTCGCGGGAATGAGTTCATCCCTGTGCGCGTCGCTGAACATCTGCCGAAGCGCGCCGTAGACGTGCAGGACCGTTCGCGGCGCGAGCTTCTTCGCCCCCTCCGTTGTCCGCTTCGCCTCCATCGCACGAACGACCGCGAGGATGTCCTTTGGCCGCACTTCGGCCAGAACCATCCCTCCGATGACTGGGAGCGCGTGCTGAAGGCGGTCTTCGTCCGAATCTGCCGCTGCTATTCCTCGCGCGCGTCGGTCCGCCAGCCATTGCTCGGCGTACCGGTGAACGGTGATAGGCCCCCTGTTCGCGCTGACGAGGCCGCTCTCCTTTTCCGCGCGCACCTTGCGCTCGACAACAGCCAGCAACTTCTCCGCGACCTGCTTGTCCTGACTCTTCGAGGATTTGTCCTTCCGTTTCCCGTGCACGTCGACGAAGCCAACCCACCAGTTGGGTGAGTCGCTGCGCTTGTAGACGGAGCCCATCAGGTGCCCCCTCCGACGAAGCTTGCCGCGAGCGCCTCGATGGCTTCCTCGCTCGTAACGTGTGCAGGACTTCGCTCCAGCACTGCGAGCAACTCCCCTCGGCTGACGAGGACACGACCCGGCGTCCCATGCCGCTTCAGAGTGCCGTCCTTGAACCAGTTGCGGATGATGCTCTGCCCACCCCGGGCGAGCGCTGCCGCCTCCGCCACCGTGAGGTACTCGCGGCCATCCGTCGCGACGTGCGCGCGCAATTCCTCCCGGACGACTTTCCGGATGCTCTCCACCAACTCCACTTCGGTCATCGACTTCTCCCACTCGGACGACACTGCACAAGATGATCGGTCAAGAAGATGAGCAACGACCCGTGAGGTCGAAGCTTCGTCCGTAGCTGCTGCGAGCTCGTATCGGGCTCCACAGTCACGCGCGCGTTGAGCAACCCCCGCGCCAACGATGTGTCGAGGGAGGTTTGCATACGACTCCGTCTCGTCATTCGGTGCGCATCCAGAACGGTGGACGGCGAGGCCGACGCAATGGCAGGTGTCGTGGGTGGGCGGGGATGGCTGTGCTGGCCTGCGTGACCCATGCGAACCCCACCCAGAAAAAAGTGGTGCTCCGCCGACGGACCTAAGAAACGCCGACGGAGCACCGGGAGGGCGGGTGTCCCGACATCACTCGGGTGTACCGGCCTTTTCTGGTAGCCAACCGCTCGAAGGCGGAGGCCAAGCTCGATTTGGGATGCGGTCCACCGCTTAGGTCACTGCTTCAGCGGACCGCTGGCACTACTGATACCTCGAAAGAGGTAGCACCAGTCAGGCAGTTGCGCAACTAGGTAGCTCAGGCCTCGCTGCGTCAACTACTTGCCGGCAGCGCGGTAGCACTTCCCCTTGTACTCGTACTGCTTGTCTCCGCACGGAGCCTTCTTCGAGGTTTCCACCCAGCAGGCTCCCTTGATCATTTGCTCGCTGGCGTCCGGGTCGCAGTCCTTCGTCTTCTGCCCTTGAAGAGGCCGGTCCGGAATGTCCAGTGACAGTTCAGGCCGGTCCGGAGTGGACGCCGCGAGAACGAGGCCGACAGGTACGTGAGGAAGCTGCGTTGGCCTTGGGTCCGGAGCTTGGTTCGGCATCATGATGGAGCCCAGGATTGCCGCGCCCGCGAGCACGACAGAGATGTAGCCGCTCGTCAGGGCACTTCCCCAGGCCTTCGCGAGCGCTTTTCGCGCGCGCCGCCAGTGCCTTCGCGACCGGAGGACGGGGCCGCGAGGGCGCGCCGGTGCCCGAAGGTGCGCCATGGTTTCGGCCAGCTCGCTGCGCGTGCAGGTGGACTGGACCATCGCCTTGGCGAGGCTCAAGGCGCCCTCCGCGACCCGGGCAACATCCTGATTGGACGCATCGGCGGACACATGCGCCAGGCGAAAGCGGAGGCGGGAAGGGGCGTCGGCGGTTGCAGCTCGCGCGGAGACGACCATGTCCATGTCCACGTCGGGCTGGAAGTCCGGATGCCGCCCCGTGGCATGGAGGTCGATCGATGGCGCGCCCGTCTTGGCGTCGCGCACTTGATACAGGCGGCCCAGCAAGATGCGCCGATAGCGGCGGATGACGATGTCGAGAGGTTGCTCACGGCTCCCTGTGCGCAGGGCCTTCGTGCCGCTGCTGCGCGGAGACACCGACTCCGGACCCCGCCAAATATTTTCTATCTGCCGCATATGCCTGCCTCTCGCGCAGTCGCCTGATGCCGTGAAGCTCGACGCTTCTCCAGGCGGCCAAGCACGGAGAAATGTATCCCATAGGGGACCCAAGTCAAGGGCCGTGGGTTGCGAATGGGATTCAGGTGGGATACAAATGCTGCCCACACACGGAGGTGCCGATGCTGTTCGAGCCCGAAGAAGAGAAGTTCGACGACCAGTTCAGCATGCGTGCCCCCGCGTCCCTCGGCGAGCGTGCCAAGGCAATGAAGGAGGCGGAGCGACTGCGATCCATCAACAGCGCCCGCGTCAAGGCGATGGTCCTGGGCTTCAGCGTGTACGACTGTCTCGCGAAGCACGCCGAAGCGGTACGCGCTCTGGCGGCCAGCGAGCGACTCGGGCCTGACGAGGTTGCGGTCCGTCTATTGGAGGAAGCGCTCGCGGCCCGAGAGAAGAAGCGACGATAGGCCAGGTGGCGCCCCTTCTTCGTCGGAGGAGGGATCCATGCGCCACCACCGACCCAGGCCGCCACCGCCTGAACTGCAACGCCACCGGCAGGTCCGTGCGGACTACCTGCGCGACCTGGCCAGACTCCAGGGCGTGGCGGAACCGACTCCACCGCCACCGCGCGAGCTGCCCCCGGAGGAGCGCTGCCCGACCTGCGGCGGACCGACCTTCCTGATGAGCTACGGGCGGGTGTGTAGCCTGGGCCTGCATGACGGGTGAGGGGTACCTTGTCCCGCCTTGACTCTGGGTGCTAGGCATTCAGCAGGAGGAGGCCCATGTTGCGGATGCTTTTCATTGTCATCGCACTGTCTGCCATTGCCTGCTCGAAGGGGCTCGACACCATCGAGTCCGCCGAGGCATTCGCGAAGTCGCGCGGCGTCGTGCTCGCCGAGAAGACGGAGGATACGAAGCAGGCCGTGGCGCCGCGGTGTTTCGACTACCGTTCAGGCGAGGTCTACGTCGGTATCCTTCAGTTCAATACTGCGGAGGCGGCAAAGGCATACAAGGAAGTGATGGACCAGTCCCCGCTATCGAGTGAGCAGAAGATCGTCCACGGGCCCATCATGTTCATGGTCGCTGAGGGCAGTGATTCCGAGCGTCAGAAGGTCGTCGCCGCGCTACAGCCGTGAGGCTCACGGCACTGCCCGGAAGCGGATGCCTTCGAGCGAGAACTCCGTCGTGCTGCCGGCCATGGGCGTGACGTACCCGTCGGCCGTCACCTTCACCCAACCGAACGCGCCGTTGCTCACCACGGGGAAGCGCAGTTCCGTGGCCGGCCGATAGCCTGAATCCAGTTGGAAGCAGGATGAGCCGAGGGTGCCGCTCTTGATGCTGCCCGCCAAGGCGGTTTCCCCCTCGTTCCGGTAGTACGACGGGAAGTCGCGCGGCGCTCCCGTCCACACCCAGCCCGACGCGGTGATGAGCGTCGCCGACACGGGCCTCTCCAGCTTCGACTGCACCACGACGCGCGCCGAGTCGAGGAAGAGCGTGTACGCCAGGGCGTTGCCCTTGCCGACGTAGAGCTGGCAGTAGCGCGCGTTGGCGGGGGCGACGGCGTACTTCCCCTTGCCAAGGTCCTTCCAGAGCGACGAGGCGACGCCCATGTCCACCGTCGAGATGCCGCCGGAGGGAAGCAGGCTGCCGTTGCCGTCGAGCCATGCGAGCCAGAGGACGCAGGTGAAGTTGTTGTTGGTGCCCTCCGTGTTCCCTCGCATGAGGACGCTGGGGTACACGAGGTCCTCGGGCCGGACGACGAAGGACTGACTGCCCAGCTTCGTTGCCAGCAGCGTCGGCGCCAGGCGCACGGCGCGGGCGCCGCTGAAGACGCTGGCGGGCTCGTCGAAGGCGTCCACGTTCCAGGTGCCGGGCGAGACGCCCCACCCATCCGGGGGCAGGGAGGCGTCGCTGAGCGCCTCGAAGTCCGCATTCAACGGGAGCGCGGCATACGTCACGGTGGGCATCAGCATGGCCGGCGCGACGTACCTGGGCGCGAGTGTCACCTCGGTGCTGGCGGGGCCCGCGTTGCCCTTCTTGTCGCGCGGGATGACGCGCGCGTAGTACGCCCGGCCCGCCACCAGGTTGGCCACGTTGAAGCTCGTGGTGCGGCTGTTCTCCCGGTACGTCACCTGCGAGGGGATGAAGCCTGCGGTGCTGCTCACGTGCAGCTCGTACGAGTCCCACGCGGTGCCGGTGTCCGCTGGAGTCCATGCGAGCGAGAAGCCGTTGACGGTGTTCGTCACCGTCAGGCCCGCCGGCGCCGGGGGACCAGTGAAGGGCGCGCTGGCGGCGACCCCGGGGCGTGCGTCCTTCTCCGCCCAGACGGTGCGGCTGGTGCTGGGCCGGCCCTGCAACTGGAGCTTCGTCCGAGCCTCGCCGGAGGACGCGCACTCGTGCTCCGCGGAGACGACGGCGAGGCGCTGGGGCGTGTCGAAGTGCACGCCGTCCGGCAGCACCTCCACCAGGTCCGCCGCTTCCAGGTACCAGTGCACACCGGGCAGCGTCAGCGACAGGCTGAGCGCGGACTCAGAGAGGTCGGCAAGGGCCGCGGCGGCCAGCCGCGTCGCTTCCAACTCGGTGTCGATGAGGGAGGAGGCGGCCTCCGCCACCTGCATCCACCGGCGCCCGTAGAGGGCGATGCTCGCGGCATGGGTGGCTGTCACCGTCTTGCGCTTCTTTGCGCCGGTTGCGTCCTTGTCCGCCTTGTCCGAGTACACCACCTCCACGACGTTGCGCACGTGCTCCAGGCTGCGCTTGAGCTCGGAGAACTCCAGGACGCTGTCCGGGCCGAAGGTGGCCACGGGCATGTCCGTCGTGCGGTTGGGGCTCCAGAGGGTGAGGGCGAAGGCGCCCGCGTCCTCGCGCCAGCGCATGCGCAAGTCCCAGCCAATCTGCTCGGCGAGGAACGTCACCGCGTCCAGCAGGGGCTCCCGCTCCTGCACGTAGGGGCCGCGCACGGAGAGCGGATCCACCGGCGTGAAGAGGCCGAAGGAGGACATGCCGTTGTCGGTGAGGATGGACTGGATGACGGACTGCACCGGCGTGCCCGCGGTGCTGCCATAGGTGCGCTCCACCTCCGCCCAGGTGTCCTGCAGCAGCCCGCCCAAATCCCTTCCGGAGAGGCGCAGTTCGTCCCCGCCCGCGTCCACCTCGTCGATGCGGCCGCGCCACACCTCGCGCCAGGAGCCGGTGGGGACGTCCGCGCGGCGCGTGTCCAGCGGCACCGTGGCCAGCTCCACGCGGAAGTACGCACCCTCGCGCAAGAGCGGCTGGTAGGTGGCGTCCACCGTGTTGAAGAGGCTGGCCACCACCATGGTCGCGAGCGACAGGCGCTTGCCGTCCGGGCCGTTGCGCACCACGGAGACGCTGGCGGTGGAGACGGGCGCGTCGATGCTGTCCGACCAGGAGGCGCCCAGCAGGTAGTCCCCGGGCAGCAGCGTGGAGAGGTCCGTCCAGGAGGCGCCGCGCAGCACCAGGACGCGCACGTGCGAGGCGAAGCCCGCGCTGCAAGAGAGGGCGGCGGATTCGGCGGGGGAAAGGGTGCGCATGTCAGGTTCCTTCCGGCTGCTGCCAGAGTTCGAAGTCCAGGTACTGGCCCTGCACCCGCGCGCTGTTGTCGTCGACGTACTCCACGGCGGCCGCGTCGCCCGCCTGGCCCAGCACCTGGAAGGGGCCGGGCACGCCGACGCCGGTGGCGGCGTGGTACGGCAGTGGGCCGAAGGGGTGGCCTGCCGCGCCCCAGGCGTACCACTGGGGAATCCACGCCCGAGGCACCGCGTACGGCAGCAGCACGAGGTCATCGACGTCCAGGACGCTCGGCGTGCCCGTTTCGGCGGTGCGGTTGGCGACCGTGAGCGCCGACGGCGTGAGGAAGCCTACGCCCAGGCCGATGCCGGTTTCGTCGACGAGGTCTCCGGCCGTGAGCCACTCCTCCCCGTTCTTCCAGGTCATGTCTGTGTTTGGGTCCACGATGAGGTGCGTCCAGGCCCCGGAGCTGAATGCCCCCCGGATCCACGCCCCTACGAGGTACGTGGTGGTGGTGCCCGTTGCCCACGTGACGGAGGCGCCGGACGCGAGCACCAGGCCGCCCGCCCCGAAGCGCGGTGTGGAGCTGCCGGGCCCCACGCCAATGGTGCCGACGACGGTGCCGGGGACTCCCTTGCTGCTGTAGAGCCCGACGCCGCTGTTGGCCTCGAAGGCCCAGCTGTGCCCCTCTCCGTCGATGAGGCGGCGCAGGGCCTGTGCCTCCGCCAGGGGCATGGGCGGCGTGCCACCGGACCACGTATGGACGCGCGCGCGGGTGCCGCTCATCGCCCATCCGCTGAAGGTCCGCATGCGCGGGCCCAGCAGCGTGGGCTTCTGCATGAGCCCCTTGGCGGTGGAGCAGCGGACCTCGATGCCGGAGAGCTGGAGGTAGGCCATGCCCCTGAAGAAGGGGCGGCCCAACTGCTACGCGTACCGGCTGGTGACGGGCGCGGCGGTGCCGAAGAGCCGGATGCCAAGGCGGCGCTGCATGGCCTCGGCATTCCGCATCGCCTCGGCCATGGCCTCCTCCGTGTCATAGCCGGTGATGTTGAAGATGTAGTTGAACAGGGAGCCGCCGGGGGATTCGGGAGCCGACACCGTGCCTCCACCCGAAGGCGACGGGGGCGGCTGCGCGGGCGCAGGCGTCGCGCTTCCTCCGGACGTGTTGGGGCCCTCCTGCTCGTCCTGCGCGTTGAAGCGCCGGAGCGCCACCTTCCAGAGGGCGGGCACGTTGGAGAGCGCCTCGTTGACGTCCGCGAGCGCCTCCTTGTTCTTGAGGACCTCCGCCGTTTCCTCGGCCTTGCGCTTCGCCGCGTCCCAGGTGACGTCCTTCAGGTTCGAGATGCTCTCGTTCAGCGAGTCCGTGTTGATTTTCGCGGACTCCATGCCGTCCGCCCAGTCGCGGAGGAAGCCGAGCGGATGGCCGCCGAAGATGGAGATGTCCCCCAGCTTCTTGAACACCCACTGGATGGCGCTGACGATGCCGTTCCAGGCGCTGGCCAGCCCCTTGATGATGTAGAGGATGGCGAGGCCCACGTAGCGCAACACCTCGAAGACGCCCTTCAGCACGCCCTCCACGAGCCAGCTGATGGCCGACGCGAGGGCCTTGAAGGCACCACTCAAGACGGGCGTGAGGGCCTGGAGGATTTCGCCCACCATGACGATGACGGGCGCGAAGTCCTCCAGGACGTCTCCGAGCATCTCCAGGAACGGCTGGATGAGATTGACGACGACTTCAATCACATAGCCCACCGCGCCCAGCAGGGGCTGGAGCCCGCGGCCGATGGCCCCGAAGATGTCCGACACCTGCGAGACGATGCCGTTGAGGATTTCGATGGCGCCGGCCATCTCCTCGGTACCCATGAGCAGCTCGCCGATGGCGGCGATGACGGCGCCCCAGAAGCCGCCCGCCTCGAAGCCCTGCTTCGCGCTGTTGATGATGCCGCCGAGCTCGCCCAGCCGGTTGACGAAGCCCGCGATGAGGCTGTCCTTCGCGGCAGCAGCTGCTGCGGCCGCGTCCTCGGCGGCCCGGCGGATGGAGTCCGCGAGGGCTTTCGCCTGGTCTTCCACCAGCTTGTTGTAGGCGTCCATGGCGGTGGAGCCCAGCCCGCCGCGAAAGCGCTCCGCGAAGCGGTCCATCCCGTCATGGCCCGCGGCGGACACCTCGATGCCGTTCTCATCCGGCTTGCGGATGTGGGCCTGCGCGTTCCCGTCGAAGAGCGAGGCAAGGAGGCCCTTCAGGTCCTCCATCTTCGCCTTCCACTCCTCGACCGTCTTCGAGTTGAGGACGGCCTTCATCATCTCCTCGAGGCCGGAAGCGGAGTGCTGGAGTCCAACGCCTACCGTGTCCTTGGCCGCCGCGCCGGCAGCCTTCGCTGCGTCTGCTGCCTTCGTCGCGATGAGGACGGCACCCTTCTTCAACTCCGAGGCCTCCTTGGCCATCTTCTCGATGAAGGCGCTCCCGCCTGCGGCGAGTGCGTCCAGGATGCCTGCTTTCAATCCCTTTCCGGTGAGCTTTTCTGCCTCCTTCAGCGCCCCGGTCACATTGTGCATCTTGGCCGCCTCGGCGATGGGGCGAAGGATGCTTGCGGATTTGCTCACAAGGAATGCGACGAAGGCGAGGGACCGGTCCACCATGGCCTCGATGGTGGATCCGAGGGCGCTGAAGGCGAGGCCGAAGACGTCCGCCAGCTTCATCGCGACGTCGCTCAGCCCTCCCATCATTTCCGAGACGGACTGGGACATCGCGCTCCATGCCTCCTTGGCCAGGAGCTTGATGTCACCCCAGCTCTTGTAGACGCTGCCCGCGAGCAGGGCGATGCCGGCGAGGGCCGCGACGACGGCCAGGATGGGAAGGGCGGCCGTAGCGAAGCCCAACGCCATCCGCCCGATGCTCGCCATGAGGGACGGCATGGACGTGGTGAGCTCCGCCACCGAAGTGCCCAGCCCCGCCACGCCCGACTTCATGCCGGCGAGGGCCTTCCCGATGTCCACCTTCGACAGCGCCTGGATGGCCTGGAAGGCTTTGCCCGCGCCTTCGCCCAGGTAGGTGAACGCCGGCAGGACCTTCTTGCTCGTCTCCAGCACGAGCGCCATGCCCTTGGTCATCCCCTCCATCGCGCCGGCCAGCTTCCCGACGGCGCCGACGCCCAAGCCCACGCCAGCCACCCACGCGGCGATGCCCGCGCCCGCGCGCTTCGTGGCGGGTGAGAGGGATTGGAGTTTGGCCACCACCTGCTCGATGACGTTCGCTACCTTCTTCACGAGGGGCGCGAAGAGGTCCCCCAGCTCGGCGGCGAGCGTGATGAGCAGGTCCTTGATGCGCTCGGTCTGCTCCTTCATCGCCGCGTTGGACTCGGCGGAGGCCGCCACCGCCGCGGCGATGCCGGCGGCCACCACGGCGCCGATGTTGCCGATGGGCTCCGCTGCCTCCTTCACCTGCTTGGCGGCCCGCTCCACGCCCTTCACCAGCTTGCCCACGCTGACGAGGGCTTCGCCGATGCTCGCGGTGACGGCGACGTAGAGGTCGCCCACTTTCAAAGCCATGACAGGACTCCGGAGGAGGGCTGCCTACCGCTTCGGCTTGGGGCCGAAGCGGTAGACGGTGGTGGTGCTCTTCGAGGCAGGGCCCCGGGAGGGTGAAGCGGAGGCGCCAGGCGCTGGGAGGTGCGCCTTCATCTCCTCGTTCTCCTGCTCGCAGTAGGCCAGCAGGTGCACGACATCGGACCAGGGCCATTCGCGCACTGCTTCAGGCGACACGCCCATCAACTTCGCCACCCCGTAGACGACGCTCAGCTCGGGGTGGCTTCGGAGTTTCCCCGCGCCTCCTCCACCGTCGGGCCACCGAAGGCGGCGGAGAAGTCCTTGCCGTACTCGTCCAGCCAGGGCTCGTTCTTCACGGCGGCGTTCTCCTCCTGCTCGAAGACACGCCGCACCCCGCCCGGGTGGTAGAGGCACACGATGGCGATCCGCGCGAGGAAGTGCATGCCCGCGTCCTCGTCGACGGGGTGGTTCTTGTCGTCGAGCTCGCCGGCCTTCCTGCTGCTCGCCAGCGCGGCCGTCTTGTCTCCCGACGACGGCTCGCAGATGTCGTAGTCCGCGCCGCCGATGGTGATGCGCTTGTGGAACTTCCGGGGCATGCCGAGGGGCTTGCGGTACTGGGGGGCGTCGTTCATGTCTGGCTTCTCCAGGTGGGCGGCTGCGAGGTGAAGAAGGGGCGGCTACAACGCGACGGGAGCGCCCTGGCCGGTGAGGCTGACGGTGAGCTTGTCCACATCCGAGGACGGGCCTCCGGAGTCGAAGGTCATGACGCGCACCGCGTAGCGCTTGCCTCGCTGGCCCGCCGTTGCCTCCGCGTCGCGGATGACGTGCAGGTAGCCGAGCTTCCGGAACTGCCCCTCCAGCGCGTTCTGCGCGGCGTTGTCCCGGAGGCGGTGCCCACTGAGGCTGATGGTCAACCCGGTGAGGGTGGCGGCGTTCTTCTTGTACCCGTCGCTGCCGTAGTAGTTCGTGTCCACGCTGTCGGCCGCCTCGGAGACGGAGCACTCCGTGATGCCGTCCAGCTCGGTGGCGACGGGCTCGGGGTCGACCTCCGCCTCTTCGAGAGTGACGAGCGGGGTGGTGGGCAGGAGGGTGAAGTGGACCTTCTGCGCGTAGAGGACTTCCGGGTCAGCCATGGCCATGCCTTTCGCTACTTCGAGGGGAACATCTTCTTCAGCGCCTGTTCGAGGGCCTGCTTCACGCCCTTGCGCCCCACGGAGCGCGAGCGGCGGAAGGCCTTCTTCAGGAAGTGGGGGGGCGGGTTGATGATCTCCTCGCCCCAGTGGAAGCCCTCGTGGATGGCGCCGGCCGCGTGGTGCGCGTAGCCGGCCACCCACGTGGTGGAGAGGCGCTTGTCCAGGCGGTACTCGGGCCCGTCGATGAAGCCCGTGTCGGCGAGCGGGCGCGTCCGCTGCTTCTCATTCCCGTGCTTGTCGTATTCGACGTCCTGGTCCCCGCGCGGCACGTCGAATTGCGACAAGTCGAGCGCGTGGCGGACGGTGGCGCGCAGCGGCTTGTCCAACTCGCGCAGCACCTCGGGCGCGCGCTGGCGCAGCTTCAGGAGGGGGCGGAGGTCGAGCTTCACGCGGACAGGCATACGCACCCAGAAGGGGCGCCCGCCTCGCGTCAGCCGGCGTAGGCCAGGGTGACGGTGAAGGCGAAGCGGTGCTTGTCGTTGCCGTCCGGGCCCATGTACGCGGGGGCGCCCTGGGCGCGGCAGGAGACGTAGCCGGGCACGGCCGCCAGGTGCAGCACGCTCCAGCACTGGCGGGCCAGCGCCTGGGCCTCCGCGTACGTGCGGCCGCGCGCAACCACCTGCACGTCCGGCTGGAGGTAGCTGCGGCCCGTGCCCATGTAGTCCTCGGGCGCGTCGCCGCTCACCTCGCGCACCGCCACCATGAGGGGCGGTGCCGCCACCGGCCATGCGCGGTAGTAGAGGCTCGGCGGCGTCGCCGTCATGGAGAAGCCCAGGTCCGCGCCCTCCAGCAGTTGGGCCACGTGGAGCTCCACGTCCTTCAGCGTGGCACCCATCAGACGTACACCTCGTAGTGGTCCAGGCCCCCGCGGATGTTGACGCACGGGGTGACGCGCAGCGGCCGGCGCTGGGTGTTGACGTCGCCCGGGGTGGTGCCGGGCAGCCAGAGGAGGTCCCCGGGCTCCACCTTCACGGCAGTGAAGAGCACGGCCTCCGACGTGGCGTCGGTGCCGTCCGGGGCGACTAGGCGCTTCGTGCTGCCCTCGAAGCGGCAGGCGTGCACGGTGGGCTCGTCGTGCTCCTCGATGCCGCCAGCATCGGCGGACAGCAGCCGGGCCAGGCCGAAGCGCTGGCGGAAGCGGTGGCCCAGGAGGCTCACGGGCCCGCCCCGTGTCGCGGCCGGCAGTACCGGGCCACCAGGCGCCGCGCGCGGGCGGGCACCGTGGGCAACTGCCCGTCCTCATCCGTGGCGCGCGTCAGCGAGGTGGCGCCGATGGACTCGGAGACGGCTTCCTCCGCGCCGTCTCCGTGCACCAGCGCGGCCACCACCATCTGCGCGGCCAGTTGCACGTCCGCCGGCAGGTCCACCACCAGTGTCCCGTCCAGGGCCGCTTGCCCGGGCGTCACCCAGCCGGCGTCGTAGGTGACGAGCAGCTCCCCGGTGTCCTCCACGTGCAGCGGCGTGGAGGAGACGCCGGGCGAGTAGCGGCCAGTGAAGGGCCACGCCTCCCCGCGCGACACCACGCGCCCCATGAGGGCGGACTCCAGCGCGTACGCGGTGGCGGGCAGCTCCACGCCGCGCACCTCCACGCGCAGCACCTGGCGCACGCCCCCGGCGCGCAGCCAGAGGTAGCGCCCTCCCTGGCTGGCCACGGACTCCACCACGCCCGTGCGGCGGTGCAGCGGGTAGCCCACGTGCCCTGCCAGGGCAAGGGAGGCGGCGGTAATGAGCAGCGGCAGGCGCTCGGGCTCGGCCGCGTCGCGCACGGTGGCGGGCAGTTGCGCGGCGGTGAGCAGGTCCTCGACGGCGGGCATGGGCACCTCGGGAAGAAAGAGGGCCGGGGCGGCACGGAGCCGCCCCGGCCCGGGCAGGCACGGAAGGGGGGGAAGGCGTGCCCGCCGCTACACGGGCAGCGTCTGGCCCCCGCCGAAGATGATGGTGGCTGCGCTCAACAGCGTGGGCGTGGCGCCGCCGGTGAAGGCGACGGTCTCCACGAAGCGGATCCGGTCATGCGCCGCCGGCACTACCTCCTGGAGGTCCACGTCCAGTTCGGCCGCGATGCTCGCGGCGGTGATGGTGAGGCTCACCACCTCGCCGTCGCGAGTCTTCGCGTCCGCCCACGCGGTGCCGTCCGGGCTCGTCTGGAGCTTGTACGTGGCCGAGGTGGTGGTGGGGGCGCCGGTGGTGGCGCCCGTCATGACGGAGAAGACGAGGCTGCGGTAGGTGCCGAAGGTGAAGGCCGCGCCGTTGCGCGTGCCCGCGGCGTTGGCGGCCGGAGCGTGCGAGAGGTTGGCGGCGTGGATGAAGGCGCCGGTGTTGTTGCGCGTCGGGTGCATGGCGTGTGTCTCCCTGGAGGGGTTGAAGGGGGCGGCGCGCGGACTACCCGCTGTAGTTGGCGCCCGTGAGGAAGGCGAAGGCCTGCCGGTGGCGCAGGGCCCAGTCGCCCTCCCACACCGCGCGCAACGTCATCTGGTCCGCCTCGAAGTCGCCGGAGGCCTCGCCCACCGTCACCTCCATGGCGGAGGCCTCGCCGTAGTAGAGCTGCGCGGCGAGCCCGAAGCCGATGTGGTTCTTGCCGGCGATGGACTCCGTCACCTTCACGGGGAAGCCGTTGAGGCGCGGGTCCTCGAAGTTCTGGAGGCCGGGGAAGATGTAGCCCGCGTTGTCGCGCAACTCCGAGAGGTAGAGGTGCGTCCCGGAGTCCATGAAGTAGAAGGGCATGTTGCCCGCCAGCTTCAGCTTCGCGGTGGTGATGGGCTTGATGAGCTTGAGCTTCAGGTCGCTGCGGATGTTGTCCGCCGTCGTCCCCGTGACGGCGGCCTTGTTGCCGTTGGGCACCAGCTCGTAGATGCCGGTGGGCATCTTGGCGCCCTTGCCGTAGAGGCCCGCCAGGTCCACTTCCAGCGCCATGGCCTGGGCCACCTCGCGGCCGATGTCCGCCGACGCGCTGCTGTTGCCCAGGCGCATCAAGTCATTGGACATGGGCACGAGCGCCATGGCCTTGTGCGCCCCCAGCTCGACGGTGCCCGTCTTGATGTCGGACTTGTCGGGCGCCTGCGACTCGCCCACCCAGAAGACGGACGGGCCTTGGTTGAGGCGGCCGACAGTGAACTTCCCACCGTAGCCGGAGACGGTGCGCGCGCCAGCGGCCAGGAGGATGGCGTCCGCGCGCAGCAATTCCACCACTTCCTCGGAGCGCGTCTCGCGGGAGTAGAGCGCGCCGCCCTGCTCGAAGATGCCGCTGAAGACACCCACCGACTTGCAGCGCTCCACGTAGGCCTTGAGCTTGTCGATGCCCGGCTTGTGCGCGACACCCAGCCGCTCGGCGCTCTGGACGTAGAGGGCCTTCATGCGCACGCCCAGACGCGCATGCTCCATCCGCCCCTCGGGCGGGTCGAGCTGCAAGTCCTTCGCGCCGGACGTCACCGGGCCCGGGACGACGGGGTTGGGGCGCGAGGCGATGGCGGCCTCGGCGGCCTTCACGGCGGCCGCGTCCACCGCGCGCTGGAGGGACTCGGGGAGGGCCGGCGCGGCGG
>NZ_RAWD01000242.1:0-15207 GCF_003612065.1 Corallococcus sp. CA047B | reverse complement strand
GAGGGTCGCCTGCTTGTCTGCTAACCTGGGGAGGAACTGACGGTCCGGAGACTTCAGTGGGGCTCGTGGGGGCGCGTGTCCCGGAAGAAAGACCTCTTTTCTGGGACGCGCCGGGCAGCGCGGACCGCCATCCCTGATTAGCTTTTTTCGCAGTCCCTGCCGTCGTGCCCATTCACCGTTGGGGAGCGTCTGTCCTGAACCCGGTTCCACGCTACGAAGCGCTGTTCAAGGCGGGTGACCTGGAGGGGGCCCGCCGCGAGGCCACGCAGGTGCATGAGCGCAACGCCCGCGACTGGCGGGCGATGCTCACCCTGGCCCGGCTGGCGCTCGTCGACGGCGAGGAGGCCCTCGCGGAGTCGCTGCTGCTGGGCGTCACCCGGGCCGGCGCGGGCGAGCAGCGGGAGTCGCGGCTCGTGGGCGCGGCGCTGCACACGCGGCGCGGCGAATGGAATCAGGCGTTGGAGCTCTACCGCGCGCTCGTCGCGGAGCCCTCGCCCCCCACCGAGGCCTTCTTCGGCCTGGGCTACGTGCGGGTGGAGCAGGGCGACGCGGCGGCCGCGCACGCCGCGCTCGCGCACGCTGTCTCGCTGGAGCCCCGCGTGGCGCTGCACCACTTCCAGCTGGCCCGCGTGCTCTTCCTGCTGGACCGCCTGGAGGAGGCCTTCGCGCACCTGGAGCTGTCGCTGCACCTGGACCCCTGGCACGCGCCCAGCTACCTCGTGTTCGCGCGCGCGTTGGAGGCGGGCGGAGAGCTGGAGGCGGCGGAGGACCTGCTGCGCCAGGGGCAGAAGGCGGTGCCGGACGACGTGGGCCTGCTCAAGGCGCTGGCGGATGTGCGGCTGGCGCGCGGCAACGTGCGGGGCGCGGTGTCCGCGGCGGAGGCGCGCGTGCGCGTGGAGCCCGAAGGCGTGGCGGCGCTGGGGCACCTGGCCCGCCTGCGCGTGACGGAGCGCCGCTTCCTGGAGGCGCTGGAGCTGTGCCACCAACTGGAAGCGCGGGGCATGTCCACCGGGCTCAGCCGCTCCGTGGAGGCGCTGGTGTTCGAGGCGCGCGAGCCGCCGGACGTGGAGCGCGCGCTCGCCGCGTGGCGCGAGGCCGTGCGGCTGTCCCCGGACGACTGGATGCCCCCGTGGCGCCAGGCCCTGCTGCTGCTGCGTCAGGTGGAGGACGGGCCCCCGGAGGCCGTGCTGCCCGCGAGGGAGTTGCTGGCGGAGGCCCACCACCGCGCGCCCCAACGGCCAGAACCCGTCCTGGCCCTGGCCCGCGTGGAGGCCCGGCTGGGGGCTCGGGAGTCCGCGCGGGAGCGGCTGGTGGTGCTCCTGCGCCATCCCTCGCTGGAAGACGACTGGCGCGCGCAGGCCGAAGCGCTGCTCACCGAGCTGGGCTGAAGCGGGCCGCCGAAGCAGCCCCGGCTCACGCGGCGATCTGCTTGCGTAACAATCGCGTCAATTCCGCGGGGTCCACCGGCTTGGGCAACAGCTCCGCGCCGTAGCGGATGGCCACGGGGATGAGGTCGTCCAGGTCCGAGTGCCCGGTGAGGAAGATGAACGGCGCCTGGATCTCCTGCAGCTCACGCATGGCGATGAGCACGTCGGAGCCGTTCATCTCCGGCATGTTGTAGTCGCACAGGATGGCGGAGACGCCCGACAGGTCCAGGTGGAAGGCCTCGGCGGGTGACTGCACCGTCAGCACCGTGTAGCCCGCACTTCGCAGGACGTCCCCCACGGTCGCGAGGACGAAGAGGTCATCGTCGATGACCAGCACGCTTGGCATGAGGTGGCCCTCCAGCGCCGGTGCGGCGCGGCGATGTCTCAAGTGTATCCAAGTCCGGCCCGCCGCGCGCACCCTCCCCACCCAACAGGTTCGCTGGGTCGGGAACGCCCCCGTCCTGCCTCAGGGCTTGGGCGCGGAAGGGATGAGGATGAGCTGTTCCTGAGGTGGGTTGAGGTACTCGGCGCCGGTGTCGGTGACGACGGCCATCTCCTCCACGGAGAGGATGCGCAGCGCGTCCGGGCTGCTGCCGTCCTTCCACGCGAAGAACCCGTCGAAGGCGAACACCTGACCGGGCTGCAACGTGCGCAGCGCGGAGCCGGTGGCTGGCTTGCCGGACTGCGCGCCGGAGAGCGCCGGGCCGGCGTCGTGGGCCCAGTAACCCACGGGATGGCCGGTGCCCCACATCACGGGCTCGGAGCCCGCTTCGCGCATCCAGTCGCGCTGGGCCTTGTCCACGTCGTAGCCGCGCGCGCCGGGCTTCATCGCCGCCAGCGCGATGCGGCTGCCCTTCTTCGACTTCTCCCACTTCGCCAGCGCCTCGGCGGGGGCCTGCTTCTCTCCCGGGGCCAACACGTAGGCGAAGCGCTGGATGTCCGTCACCCACGTGTTGCCCACGCGGATGCCGAAGTCCGTCTGGATGAAGTCCCCCGCTTGGATGACGCGGTCGGTGGCGTTCGAGTGTCCGCGCGTGGGCCCGCTGTTCACGTTGGGGTTCTGATCCGGCTGCCACCCGTCGCCCACGCCCAGCTCCGCGATGCGCTTCTTGAGGAAGCGCGCCACGTCGGAATCGCGCGTCCTGCCCGGCACCACCGTGCGGTACGCCTCTTCCTCCAACTGCGCGGTGAGGGCCGCGGCCTTGCGCATGATGTCCACCTCTTCCGGCAGCTTCACCGACAGCCACTCGGAGACGAGGTCCTCGGAGGACACCAGCCGCTTGCGCAGCGCCGGGGTGAGCGCCGCCTCCAGCTTCGCGCGCTGCGTGGCGGACAGGCCGTCCGCGATGGACATCCGCTCCGAGGAGTTGATGGCCACCTTCGCGGGCTTCGCCTTCACGAGCCGCGCGGCGACCAGCGCGAGCACGTCCGCGCCCCGGTCCACCGGCACCACCTCATCCACCACCGCCATGTCCTTGAGCGCCGTGGCTTCACCCACGGGGGACAGCGCCACCGAGCGCAGCGCATCGCCGTCGCGAAGGAACAGGAACGCGGCGGTGCCGCCCGCGTTCTCCCCGCCGACGTGCGCGGCGAGCGGGTCGTTGTCGTTCTCACGGCACAGCACCACCCACGCATCCACGCCCGCGCGGGCCATGGCCTGGGGCAGCAGCTTCCGCAGGCGCTCCTTGCGCAGCCGGGGCCACGCGCCTTCCGCAGCGGGCACGGCGGGCGCCGCATGGACCAGCGAGGCGGACAGCAAGGCGGAGAGCAGGACGGACCGGACGCGCATCATGGGGCGTGCTTCCTGGGTGGGGGAGGGCGCCCAGTGTTTCACGGCCGCGCGCCCCTGGAATCCATCGACGCGCTGGCCGCCTGGCTGACCGCCCTGATGCGCGCCAGCGGAGGCCTCCTGGTGCCTGGCCTGGGGGTGGGCGTCTGGGGCATTGGCCCGGCCCCACCCGAGGGCCTTCTTCGCACGTCTTCACGAGCGGCGGGCACAGGGGTCGCTTAGAGTGGACCCATGGCAAGAACGGCACCCCGCAAGTCCCCGGCGAAGGCGAAGAAGCAGCCCCCGCGCCCGACCGCGCCCGCGAAGCCCTCGGCCCCGCCGGCGAAGGCCCCGGCCCGGCCGGTGAAGTCCAAGGTGGAGCCCCGCGCGGAGCCCCGCCGCGCCTCCGCGTCGGCCCCGAAGCCCCCCGTGTTGGAGGCCGAGCCCGTCTTCGAATCCGAGCCCGGCGCCGGGCCCGTCGCGGACCCCCGGGAGGACGACCGCAAGCGCCTGCCCGCGGGCGAGCCCAAGGGCCGGGTGCTGCCCTTCGAAATCGACCCCGCGCAGTTGGAGGCGGGCCTCAAGAAGCTCCAGGGCGAGCTGGTCCACTGGACCAACAAGGGCCGCTACACGAAGGTCCGCTTCAAGTTCCGGGGCAAGCAGCTGCTGCCCGACCTGCCCCTGGCCGCCGTCGTCGCCGCCGAAGGGCTCACGTTCTACTGGGGCGGCATCCTGCGCATGCTGGTGGCCAACGTCGTGGGCCGCAGCGTGTTCGAGGTGGAGCTGGTCAACGACGCGGACAAGCGCGTGCAGGCGGGCCGCGAAGCGCTCCTGTCCGGCGACGTGGACCAGGCGCTCACGCTGTTCCGCGAGGCCCTGGCCATGGACCGCGACAACCCCTCCGCGCACCTCAACGTGGGCGTCGCGCTGAAGCTCCGCGGCGACCGCGAAGGGGCCCTGGCCGCGTTCGACCTGGCGAAGAAGAAGGACCCCGAGGGCGGTGTGGGCGCGGAGGCCGAACGGCTGTCCGCGAGCCTCCGTCCCAAGGCCTGAAAACACGCGTCTCGCGGGGCTGAAAACGCACCGCCCGGGTGTTGAATCCCAGGCCCTGGAAAAGCCTCTTCCGCCCCCTGGAACCGGGCGGGCGGGCAGCCAGGGTCCATGCGCCCTGTTTCCCCTGTTGACTGAGGGAAATCCAGGGGTTACGAACACTCTCCCATCGGGCGGAGCCCCCCACGTGAGGGGCCCGTCCGCACCTTCCAGAGCCCATGGCTGACGACACCACCGACACGCCGGCAACGCCCTCCGCGCCCCCTCCGTCGAGCGGCGCCGGAGAGCTCATTCCCATCAACATCGAAGACGAGATGCGCCGTTCGTATCTCGACTACTCGATGTCCGTCATCATCGGCCGCGCGCTGCCAGACGTGCGCGACGGCCTGAAGCCCGTGCACCGTCGCGTCCTCTTCGCGATGAATGACCTGGGCAACCTCCACAACCGCGCCTACAAGAAGAGCGCGCGCGTGGTGGGTGACGTCATCGGTAAGTACCACCCGCACGGCGACTCGTCCGTGTACGACGCCATGGTGCGCTTGGCGCAGGAGTGGAGCCTTCGCTACCTGCTGGTGGACGGCCAGGGCAACTTCGGCTCGGTGGACGGCGATTCGCCGGCCGCCATGCGTTACACCGAAGTGCGCATGGAGCGACTGGCGGAGGACCTCCTGTCGGACATCGACAAGGAGACCGTCGAGTTCGGGCCCAACTACGACGACTCGCTGGAAGAGCCGCTCGTCCTGCCGGCCAAGTTCCCCAACCTCATCGTCAACGGCAGCAGCGGCATCGCGGTGGGCATGACCACCAACATCCCGCCGCACAACATGACGGAGGTGGTGTCGGGCACGCTGCACCTCATCGAGAATCCGGACTGCACCGTCCGCGACCTGATGGAGTTCATCAAGGGGCCGGACTTCCCCACCGCGGCCATCATCACGGGCCGCGAGGGCATCATGCGCGCCTACGAGACGGGCCGGGGCTCCATCCCCATCCGTGCGCGCACGGAGATTGAGACGAACAAGAAGGGAGACCGTGAGGCCATCATCGTCACGGAGATCCCCTATCAGGTGAACAAGGCGCGCCTCATCGAGAAGATCGCCGAGCTGGTGCGCGAGAAGAAGCTGGAGGGCATCAGCGACATCCGTGACGAGAGCGACCGTCAGGGCATGCGCATCGTCATCGAGCTCAAGCGCGACGCCATCTCCCAGGTGGTGCTCAACAACCTCTTCTCCATGACGCAGCTGGAGACGACCTTCGGCGCGGTGATGCTGGCCATCGACGGTGGGCAGCCTCGCACGCTCAACCTGAAGGAGATGTTGGACCGCTTCATCGCGCACCGCCGCGACGTCGTCACGCGCCGCACGCGCTTCGAGCTGCGCAAGGCGCTGGCGCGCATGCACATCGTCGAAGGCCTGCTGGTGGCGCAGGACCTCATCGACCTGGTGGTCAGCCTGATCCGCGCGTCCCGCGATCCGGACGAGGCCCGCTGGGGCCTGATGAACATCCTGTCGCCGGAGCTCTACACGCGCGAGCACTTCAAGGACCTGCAGCGCATCGACTACGCGCAGGCCAAGGCGCAGATGGAGCTGCTGGTCAGCCGCGCTCGCAACGAGGAGCCGTCCTACGGGGGCCTCGCGCACAAGTACGAGGGCGCGGGCTTCAGCGAGGGCCAGGCGCAGAACATCCTGGAGATGCGCCTGCAGCGGCTCACCGGCCTGCAGCGCGAGGAGCTGTTCCGCGAGCTGATTGAGCTGGCGCGCGACATCATCCGGCTCCAGGACATCCTGGCCAACGAGAGCAGCCTGCTGAGCGTCATCAAGGCGGAGCTGATGGAGATCCGCGAGCGCTACGGTGACAAGCGCCGCACGGAGATCTCCGGCGCGGTGGACGAGTTCACCAACGAGGACCTCATCGCCGAGGAGACGATGGTGGTGACGCTCTCGCACACGGGCTACGTGAAGCGCTCGCCCCTGTCGGAGTACCGGGCGCAGAAGCGCGGCGGGCGCGGCAAGACGGGCGCGGGGACGAAGGAGGACGACTTCGTCACCAAGGTGTTCGTGGCCAGCACGCACGCGTACCTGATGCCCATCACCACCAAGGGCAAGCTGTACTCGCTGAAGGTGTACCAGATTCCGCAGGGCAGCCGGACGTCGCGCGGCAAGGCCATCGTGAACCTGGTGCAGTTCGGTGAAGGCGAGCGGCTGGCGCAGGTGCTGGTGACGCGCGACTTCCCGGAGAACCGCTACGTCTTCTTCGTCACGAAGAAGGGCGTGGTGAAGCGCACGGACCTGAGCGCGTTCGAGAGCGTGCGCGCCAGCGGCATCATCGCGCTGGGCATCGACGAGGGCGACGAGCTGGTCGGCGTGATGATCACCGACGGGACGAAGGACGTCCTGCTGTCCACGGCGACGGGCATGAGCATCCGCTTCCCGGAGTCGGACGTGCGCTCCATGGGCCGTCAGGCCTACGGCGTGAAGGGCATCACGCTGGAAGAGGGCGACGAAGTGGTGGGCGCGGACCTGGTAGAGCCGGAGGCGAAGGCCCCGGCCGCCCCCGCCGAGGGCGAGCCCGTACCGGAAGGCGAGCAGGCGCCCGCGGTGGCGTCGGACAGCGCCATCCTCACGGTGACGGAGAACGGCTACGGCAAGCGCACGCAGGGCGCCGAGTACCGGCAGCAGGGCCGTGGCGGCAAGGGCATCATCGACATCAAGACCACCGAGCGGAACGGTCGTGTGGTGGGCGTGGTGCAGGTGAAGGACAGCGACGAGGTGATGATCGTCACCAACGGCGGAATGCTCATCCGCATGAAGGTGAAGGAGATCTCCGTCATCGGCCGCAACACGCAGGGTGTGCGCCTCATCGCGCTGGAGAACGGCGAGGAGAAGGTGATGGCCATCTCCAAGCTGCCCGAAGGCGAGGAGTCGGAGGAGGAGACCGAGGGCGGTGACGCCACCGCTCCGGTGGACGCGGCGGCCGGGGGTTCCACGGACGCGGCGCCGGTGGAGGCTTCCTCGGACTCGGACGCGACGCCGTTCGATGACGCGGCGGATGCTTCGGGCTCGGCGGGCTCGGAAGACGAGCCCGGCTCCGAAGGCTGAAGTCGGTAGCTCGGTGTGATGTTGCGGAGGGTCGGGAGCGGGGGCGCGAAGAGGCGCCTTCCGGGTCCCGGCCCTCTTCGTTCGTGAAGGGCTACTTGCGCGTGAGGTCCGCGGGCACCTTGAGGCCGGAGGTCTTCTCATCCAGCCAGACGATGTGCATGACCCACCAGCGCTGGCCGTCGTTGAAGACCTGGATGCTGTTGACGCCCTTGGCGATGACGGGGCCGTCCGGGGTTCCCCGCGCCTCGTAGGTGCTCATCACCTGGACCAGGTCGCCGTAGCCCAGGGACTGACGCTGGGTTTCCTTCTCGAAGAAGCCCTGCGTGGAGGACGCGCCGGTGGCCAGGGCGATGTACTCCTCCGGGGTGAAGGGGCGCGCGTGGAGCCCGGGAGCGGTCGGGCTGTGCACGAGCGGCACCAGCGTGGCGCCCGGGTAGAAGAGGGAGCGGAAGCGCTGCCAGTCGCGAGGCGTGCCCCCCGGGCCGCTGATGACGTCGTAGAGGGCCTTGAGGAGCGAGTCGATGGACTTCACGTCCTCGGGCTTCGGCGCGGGAAGCTGGGCGAGGCCCGCCTGGGTGCGCTCGAGGACGGCCTTGCGCGGATCCGGCTTCGTCGCGGCGGGGGCGGTCGGCGCGGCCTTGGACGCCGGTGCTGTAGGCGCGGCCTTGGGGGCAGGGGCGGCAGGGGCCTGGGCGAAGGCGGACGAGGCTCCCAGGAGGACGGCACAGGCGACGAGCAGGCGCGACATGGGGACTCCCTGTGACAGGGGAAGAACGCGGCGGCAGCCTAGCCTTCCTCGTGGCGGGGTGGGCTTCCCGCGAGGTTCTTGAGGTGGGCGCCGCACTGGCTTCAGGTGGCCTTCCACGCGATGGCTCCTGGAACGGATGCGGTGGTGGCGGAATCGCTCAAGCAGCCTGTTTCTCAGGGCCGGGGCTGGCGCGGCCCGTGGAGGTCCAGCGCCTTCGCCTGGCTGTCGTTGCTCTTCGTGCTCTGGGCCTTCCGGGGTGCCGCGCAGTGGCCTGTCTGGGTCGCGCTGCCCCTGTCCCTGCCCGCCTTGGTTTTCTCGCTCCACGTCACGGTGTGAACCACGCGTCCGTGGCCATCGTGGAGCCCTTCTTCCCGCCGCGGGCCGTATCAGGCGAGCGTCCGGCATCGCGCAGCCCGTGGGACGCGGCGCTTTGCCCGGCCGGACGCGCACCGTAGTGTGGCCGCCGTCATGCCCCTGCTCTCACTGGACGCCCTCTCCCTGACGTACCCCGGTGCCACGTCCCCGGCGGTGCGGGACGTGTCGCTGGCGCTGGAGCCGGGCGAGTCGCTGGCGGTGATGGGCTCCTCCGGCTCCGGCAAGACGGCGCTCCTGCGACTGGTGGCGGGCCTGGAGCGTCCCAGCGCGGGCACCATCACGCTGGAGGGCCGCGTGCTCGCGGGCCCGGACGCGTTCGTCCCCCCGGAGCAGCGCCCGCTGCGCCGCGTGCTCCACGACGGCGAGCTGGAGTCCGGTCTCACCGTGCGCGACGTCGTGATGAGCGCCCAGCCGAAGGGCGAGGGCGTGGCGCACGCACGCGGCCTGCTGGCGCTGTTCCAACTGGAGGACCTGGAGTCGCGCGCCTGTGGAACGCTCTCCCGGGGACAGCGGCAGCGGGTGCTGCTCGCCCGGGCGCTGGCTTCCGGGGCGAAGCTGCTGGTGTTGGATGAACCCTTCGCGGGGCTCGACGCCGGACTGCGCGCCGCGCTCCTGGGCGAATGGCGCCGCGTGCTCAAGGCCCGGGGCACCGCGGTGCTCTTCGCCACGCACGATGTCGCGGATGCGCTGGCCTTCGCGGACCGGCTGGTGCTGCTGCGCGGGGGCACCGTGGAGCAGCAGGGCGCGCCTGAAGCCGTCTACGAATCCCCGCGCACCGCCTTCGCCGCGTACTTCCTGGGCGGCACCAACCTGCTGCCGGGGTCCGCCTTCGGCCGCGTCGCGCGCACGGCGCTGGGCAACCTGCCGCTGAACGCGGACGCGCGCGGTCAGGTGATGCTGTCCCTGCGGCCCGAAACGCTGAAGCTGACGCCGGACACGGACGGCGTGGCGGTGGGCGGCGCCCTGCGCGCCGAGGTGCTGGAGCGCGCCTTCCGTGGCGCGCACGTGGACTTCACCGTGTCCTGCGCCGGCATGGCGCTGGTGGTGCGCTCCTCCCCGGCGTCCCCGCTGCGCGAGGGCAGCCGTGCCCGGCTGGAGGTCGCGGGCCGCGCGGAGGTGCTGGAAGAAACGGCTGTTTGACGCCTGCCCGCACACCGGGCGTGCGAGCACCGGGCACGGGAAGTGCAATCACCCGGGCCCCCCATGCGTAGGGAGGGGTATGAACATCGCAGGCCTTCGAGGAATGGGAACCCGCTTCTTCCAGTACGTCCGCGACCCCAAGGTGGGGACGTGGCGCAAGCTGGCCGGGCTGCTGGCTGTCCTGTACTTCGTGTCGCCGGTGGACGCGGTGCCGGACTTCATCCCGCTGTTCGGCTGGCTGGACGACCTGGGCGTGCTGTCGGCGGCGGCCCTCTTCATGGTGCGCGAGGTGCAACGCTACCGCCCCGGCGCGCCGGACGCCGTCCCCGGGGACGGGCTGCCGCGCGACGAAGCGGGGCAGCCTCGCGTGCCCACGCTGCGTCGGCACGGCTAGCGCGTCACTCGCCGCCCTTGTTCTCGAAGTGCACGAAGTCGATGAGGAACGTGGCGGCCACGACCAGCGTGCGGACGTGGGCGTCGTCCAGCCCGTTGAACTGGACGCCGAAGTTGTCGGCGTCCGTGAACATCTCCTTGCCGAAGCCGCTCCACTTCTTGGCGATGGTGCCCACGTCGCGGCCCTGCTGCCGCACGTGGAACGTCCATGGCTGGAAGACCGGGCCGCTCAGCTGGGCCAGCTCCTCTTCGCGGGGCCCCAGCACGTCGTAGGCGCGGGCGAAGAAGCGGAAGCGCTGCTGGATGGCGCCCAGGTGGCGGCCCTGGCCGTCCTCCACCTCCATCCGGGACAGCCAGAAGCGCCACGGTCGGCGCAGCCGCAGCACCGTCTCCCCGCGCGCGTCCTTGAGCTCCATGGTGAAGGGGCGCTTCGCCTTGAGGAAGCTGCGCAGGAGGAACAGCCCCACGCCGCCGCCCACCTCGCCCGCGAAGAAGAGCGGGCGCCCGTCGTCGCCCACCACCTCGTAGCGGTTGCGGCCCTCGAAGCCGGAGAGGATCTCCCCCCACTCCTTCACCTGCCGCACGCGCAGCGCATGCTCACCGCTCAGAAGGGTCAGGGCCTGGGATTCAACGGGCATGGACGGCTCCGGGACGGCGGAAGGAAGAAAGGGGACGGCCTGGCGTCAGCCTAGAACCGTCCGAGCATCGTCAGGCCCATGCCACCGTGACGGCCCATGGCCGCGGGAACGATGGACACGGCCGGGGCGTCCGGCACGTCGAAGTTGCGCGTGAGGAACGTGGTGGCCGCGAGCCCCGCCACCGCGCCCGCGGCGGTGCCCACGAGGTACACGTCCGAGTCCGCGTCATCACCCAGCAGCAGGAACAGGGCGCTCAGCCCCGTCAGCCCGCCCAGGATGCCGCCCGAGTCGATGAGCAGCATCCGCCCCCGGGAGACGTCCAGGTTGCGCGAAATCAGCGCGAAGGTGAGCAGGCCCGCGCCCACCACGCCCTGCTCGATGGCGAAGAACGCCTGCGTCTCGTTGCTGTCCTGCGTGGCCAGCAGGAGCCCCGCGACGACGCCCGCCCACAGGCCACCGGAGTTCGCCAGCGACACCTGTCCCGCGGTGGGCTGCGCGAACTGCGCGATGAGGACGCCCAGGCCGGTGAAGCCCACCGCCCCCACCATCACCGACGCGATGGCGTTGTCGCCGTCCAGGTCGAAGGAGCCAATGGACGACAGGCCATAGCCAAAGCCCCACACCGTGCCGGAGTTGATGGCCGCCGCCTGTCCCGGCGTCAGCCCGTTCTGCGTGAGCAGCAGGGCCGCCGCCGCGCCCGCGCCGCCGCCCAGCAGCGACACCGCCACGTACGCGCGCGAATCGTCACAGCCCGCGATTTCGCACAGGAGGATGCCCTGGGTGATGCCGTGCACCGTCTGCACGATGGTCAGGGAGGCCCGCGCCCCGCGCGACGTGTCCTCCGCCGACATCAGCACCACCGGCCGCGCCAGCGTCTCCTGCGCCAGCTTGCCACCGGGCGTCAGCCGCGCCCGCGCCAGCCGCGCCAGCTCCGGCGCGTACGGATGCTGGGGACACGCCTCCAGCACCCGCTCCAGCGACTCCACCGCCCGCGCGTCCTCGCCCCGCACCAGCGCATCGAAGCCAGCCACGTAGTCGGGCTCCGCGGCGCACGCCTCCGGAGGGCCTTCCACGAGCGGCGGAGAAGGCATGGTCCGGAGCACGGCGGACTCGGGAGGCACGGCGGGGGCGTCGTCGCGCGTGGGAGGAGACCCGGGTTGCGCGGCGACGAGGACGGCCAGGACGAAGGGCGCGAGGAACATGTCCCCGCCACCCTAGTCGACCCCCGGGGAAAGACGGGAGTGCGGGACCCCGGCATTCCGTCTGGGAATGCCGGGGCCTGGATTGACACCGTGCAGCGGACTACCGCGTCGCGAGCGTCTCCACATGCTGACGGAGCGCGTCCGTGTCCGCCAGTCGCCCGTCCAGGCCCGGCAGCGGCTTCGCGGCCTGTTCAATGCGGCCCCGCGTGCGGGGGCCCGCCGCCACCAGCCACGCCACGCCCAGCGCCAGCTCCGCCACGTCCGGGGCCTGGGTGAGCTGCGAGGCCAGGGCCAGCAGCGCGTCCACCGCCTTCTTCACCTGCGCGCCGTGCAACGGATGGCTGCTGGTGATGCCCTCGCGCAGGAGCACCAGCAGCACCCGCGCGGTGGCGCGGGCCTGGCGCACGGCTTCCGGACCCTCGCCCGTGCCGGCCCAGAGGCCGTTCGCGAGCTGCCGGCCCAGCACACTGCCCACGTCCTCGGCCGCGAGTCCCCCCACCGACTCGGCCACGGAAAGCACTCGGGACTCCTCGGCTTCGTACAGGGCTTCGAAGGCTTCGGGCGGGGCCTCCGCCTTGTCCTTCTTCTGCTCGCGGCGGGCCCTGTCCGCCGACGGCGCGGCCGCCGACTTCTGCGGCATCGCGGCGGAGACGAGCCGGCCCAGCAGGCCGCCCTTCTTCTTGGCGGACTCCCGCTCCTTCGCCGGAGCCCCGCCGCCGAAACCATCCCGGGCCTCCGCCTGGATGGGCATGGGCGCGGACATGGGCGCGGGCGCGGACACGCTCGGGGGCGGCGGCGGCATGGCGCCGCCGCGGGACACCGCCGACGGAGGGGTGACACGCCGGACCGGGGTGGTCGGACGCGTGATGCCTCCGGGACCGGCGGCAACGGGCATCATGATGCCCGACCCCGTGACGGGCTCCGCATCATCGTAGTCGCCATCGACGTCCTGCGGCGGAGCGAGGCCGCCCTCCAACTGGCCCTGCTTGAACATGTTCCAGCCCGCGGGGGCATTCACCGGCACGACGCGCGTCTCCGGCGTGCCCGACGCGCGGCGCTCACCCTGGCGCTCCTCCACCACCACGAAGGACGTGTAGCGCGTGGCGAGCTGGTGCGTGATGGCCAGCTGCACGATGCGCTCCTTCATCGCCTCCGCGCGCCGGCCCACGAGGCCCGCGTCCAGCCAGCCCCGGATGCGCTCGGCGGCCCACAACTTCTCCACCACCGGGCGGTCCGACAGGGCGGGCAGTTCCAGCCGCACCGTGAGGGAGAAGGGCTCCCGGCCCGAGCGACCCTTCAGTGTCACGCTGCCGGTGCCGGCCTGCGCATAGCGCCCGAACAGCGTCCAGGGCGTGCCGTCCACCAGCGGCGGCAGGGTGGCCGGAGCCAGCTCACTGGCCTCCACGCCGTCGAAGCGCACCTCCAGGTCGGTGACGCGCGGGGCGAGCGCCTTGGAGAACTGCGCCACCACCTTGTCGTCGATGCGCTCTCCCGGGTGGATGAACTCCACCGCGCCGTCCGTGCGCCGCGCCAGGTCGCGCAGGAGCGCGTCGCTCACGTTCGTCCCGATGCCGAAGGAGAACACCCGGCCCGACTTGCGCGCGGCCAGTACCGCTTCGAGGATCTCCCCCTCGTTGCCCACCTGACCGTCCGTCAGCAGCACCACCACGCCGTCCGGCGCGGCCTTCATCGCGGCGACGAGCGGCTCCAAGAGCTGCGTGCCGCCACTGGCCCGCAGCCCCGCGACCCACGCGTCCGCCTGCTCCAGCGTGCGCTGGGTGAACGTCACCGGCGCCGGGGTGAAGGTCCGGAAGCTGTTCTCGAAGGCGATGACGTTGAAGCGGTCACCCTCGCGCAGGTGGCGCAGGCACAGCCGGAGCGCGGCCTGCGCCTGGGGCAGGCTCTCCCCGTCCATGGAGCCGGAGGTGTCCACCACGAACACCACCTCCTGCCGGGGCGGCGCCGCCGCGAGGTTCAGCAGGTCCGGCACCACGGTGAGCGCGAACGTGCCCGGCCCTTCCGCCTTCCGGTGGGTGACGACCGGCGTGAGCATGACGTCCGGGTTGGCGTTGCGCAGGTTGAGCACCACGTCCCGGTCCAGCGCCACCTCGGTGCGGCCCTTGTGCGCGGGGGCCGGCTTCAGGCCCACGCGCAGGCGGGTGCCTTCCCGCGTGATGTCCAGCGCGTGCGACGGGCTCTCCACCACCACCTCGTGGCCCACGTCGATGAGCAGGCTCATCCGCAGCCCGTAGTCCACGTTCCCGATGGGCGGGGAGATGCGGTCCGCGTCCGGCACCCGTGTCGTCGGGGCCGCGCTGCCGTGCGCCGTGCGGTCCCCCTGCACCGCTCCGGGCATGTAGCGGGGCGCCACCAGCGTGGGCAGCATCCAGCGCACGCTGCCCTCCTCGGCGGTGAGGGCCTGGAGGAACTCCACCTCCACCAGCGTCTCCTCCCCGGGCAGCAGGTTGCCCACCTGGGCGGTGAAGACGTTGGGGCGCTCCTGGTCCAGCAGCGCCGCGCCATGGCCTTCGGTGATGGCGGTGTCGTAGGTGCGGAAGGCCTCCTCGCGCTCCTTCACCACCCCCGCCACGCGGCGGCCCGCGCACGTCATGGAGAAGGCGCTGAGCGTCGCGTCCGAGGGCAGCGGGAAGGTGTAGACGGCCTCCACCGGCTTCTTCTCCTCGTTGCGGTAGCGCTGCGTCACGCGCACCCGCGCATGTCCCCCGAGCAGCTCGCCGGAGACTTCCACCCCTTGCAGGGGCACCTGGGCCCCGTCGCGCGTGAACAGCCCACACTTCGCCTGCTCGTTCATGACTGCTTCCCTTCTTCGGATTCCTCGATGAGGGCGCGCACCCGCTCGGCCAGCGCCCGGACCTTCGCTTCAGCCTGCTCCGACACGTGCAATTCCAACCCCGGCGCCAGGAGCCAGCGCTGGTAACGCGCCACCTCCACCGTCGGGTCTTTTCCCGGATTTCTCGCCAGCGGCTTCGGGGGCGCCTCCGGCAACGGCGCGGGCAGCACCGGCGTCTCCGACAACCGGCGCAGCTCCTCCGGCGACAGCCGCAGCAGTTCCACCTGGATGGCGTCCAACGGCAGGAAGCGCGCCTGGAGCACCCGGATGGCCTTGAGCCGCACCAGGTGCTCCTCCCCGTACACCGTGTCCGGCCCCTTGAAGGGCGGCGCGGGCAGGAGGCCCCGCTGGACGTAGTAGCGGACGGTGCGCGGCGAAACGCCCACCGCCTCCGCCAGCGCCGTCAGCTTCCACTCGGTCTGTGTCATGGGCGTGCTCACAGACCGAACAGTAGGTTGTGACAGTGTTGGTGTCAAGTCATCAGTGATGATTTGGCAGTTGTGGTGTCGTGATGGGG
>NZ_RAWD01000241.1:0-15321 GCF_003612065.1 Corallococcus sp. CA047B | reverse complement strand
ACTCCAGCCACGCCCCCGCCGGCAGCCAGGCCAATCGCTTCGTCTGCCCCGGCCTCACCACTGGCGCCACCATCACGTCCTGTCCGAACAGGAATTGATCGAACGCGCCCGCCGCCTCTGCGTCCCCGGGCGCTTCCATCAACAGCGGCCTCAACGGCGCGAGCCCCGTCTCTGACGCCTCGTGCAGCAGCGTGTACAGCGTAGGCAGCAGCCGATACCGCCGCTCCAGCGCCGCGCGGGCCAGCGCCAGGTACGGCTCCCCGTACCGCCAGGGCTCCTGCGGCGGGGTTCCCTTGCCCGCGTGGTTTCGCATCAGCGGATAGAACGTGCCGGTCTGCATCCAGCGCACCAGCAGCTCGCCGTTCGCCCGGCCCACGAAGCCCGGGATGTCCGTCCCGGTGAAGGCCACCGCCGCCAATCCCATTCCCACCAGCATCGGGATGGAGGTCTCCAACTGCGTCCAGTGGCTGGAGTTGTCCCCCGTCCACACCGCCGCGTAACGCTGGATGCCCGCGCTTCCCGCCCGCGTCAGCAGGAACGGCCGCGCCTCCGGGCGCAGCTCGCGCAGTGCTTCGTACGCCCCCTTCGCCATGCCCAGCGCGTAGACGTTGTGCACCTCCAGGTGCCGCCTGTCCCCGTGTCTCGCGTCGTAGGGCAGCGTGGGGCCCTCCACCTTGCCCACGCCCTCCGCGCGCTGGCTCGTCACCGTGAGGATTCCCAGGTCCGGCTGCACCGCGAAACACGACGGTTCGTTCATGTCGTTCCAGAATCCCGCGATGCCCTGCTCCACGAAGTCGCGGTGCAGCCCGCCCCACCAGCGCTGCACCTCCGGCCGCGTCATGTCCGGGAACACCGCGGGCCGGGGCCAGACCTCGCCCACCAGCACGCCGCCCCGGTCGTAGCGCACCAGGTAGTCGCGCGCCTTCGCCTCCTCGTACGGCGCCCAGCCCGCTTCCTGCTTCAACGCGGGATCCACGATGGGCACCAGCCGCACACCTTCGGCCGCCGCGTCCCGCACCAGCCCGGCGGGATCCGGATAGCGCGCCCCGTCCCAGGTCCAGACCTTGTACCCATCCATGTAATCGATATCGAGATACACGACGTCCAGGGGCAGCCCCCGCTGCCGGTACCCCTGGATGACGCCCCGGATGTCATTGGCGTTCTCGTAGCCCCAGCGGCTCTGCTGCGCGCCCAGGCTCCACAGCGGGGGCAGGGGAGGACAGCCCGTCAGCGCCGCGTAGCCGCGCACCACGTCCGCGATTCCCGGCCCGGAGAACAGGTAGCAATCCAGCTCCGGCCCCCACGACTCCCACGCCACCCGCGACGCGTCCGTCAGCGCCACGTCCACCTCCGAGCGCCATGACTCGTCCAGGTAGAACCCCCACGCCACGCCCTCGCGCAGGCCCACGAAGAAGGGAATGGACTGGTAGAGCGGATCCGTGTCCGGGTGGTGCGGCATCACGTCCGTGTTCCAGAACGTGAAGTGCATCCCCCGCTTGTCCAGCGGCCCCACCTTCTCGCCAAAGCCCAGGTAGCGCTCCTCCGGCGGCGCCCGCAGCGTCAGCCTGGAGCGGTGGCGGCCCATCGGGTACTCGGCGTGCGCCTCACCGGACACGCTCACGCTGCGCGCCAGCTCCCGTCCTGACGCGTCCCGGAAGCTCCACGTCCCCGACTCCACGCCAATCTCCAGCGACACGCCGCCCGCCTTCACGTGCACGCGCTCCGCGTCGCTCCGGATCTCCAGGAGCTGGGGCTTCCCTTGTGTCACCACCGCCCACGAGCGCTTGTCGGGCAGCTCGGGGTGCAGAAAGCCGACCTCGGAGGATACCGGTGCATGCCGCACCCGCAGCACGCCGGGCAGGGGGCTCGTCACCTCCAGGACGGCATGACGTCCCGACAGGCGCAGACGGTGGGGCTCGACGCGGGCTTCATCGACGTGCATGCCTCGCAATCTAGGAAGCACGCCGCGACCCGCACCCCTCTTTCTCCGCCCTCCGTGCGATGCTGTTCACCGCCATGTCGCCCCCCGAGCCCCTGCCCTTTCCGGACAGCCTCTGCCACCGCTGCGCCGCGCCGCCCAAGTACGTCCAGACGCGGACCTCCACGTTCATCCTCTGTCCGCTCCTGCCCCAGAAGTACGCCCCCCAGCCGGTGCGCGCGTGCGCGCTGTTCCGCCCCCGGGCGCCGGGGACGGAGCCCGCATAGCGCCCGTCCGGAGGGCAGGCGGCGGGGCCTGGGCCCACGTTCCACCGGAGGCATCCGTACCTTTGCCCCGGACCCAGGAGGCCCCATGCCCACCCGTCGCAAGGCCAATGCCGCCCCCGCCCGGAGCACCCGTCGCCAGCACACGGCCGCGGCCCCCGCGAAGCGCACCGCCCGCAAGGCTTCCGCGTCCGCCAGCGGGCGCTACAGCGACCCCGCGCTTCGCGAACGCCTCAAGAAGCGCATCATGAAAAGTGACAAGGGCGGACGGCCCGGCCAGTGGAGCGCTCGCAAGGCGCAACTGCTCGCCAGCGAGTACAAGAAGGCCGGCGGTGGCTACTCAGGCTCCCGTGCGAAGGCGCAGCGCCACCTGTCCTCCTGGACGAAGGAGGCGTGGCAGACCCAGGACGGCGGCACCCGCGCCCGCCACGGCCGTACCACCGCGCGCTACCTTCCGAAGGACGCCTGGGCCCACCTGAGCCCGGCCCAGAAGAAGGCCACCGAACGCCGCAAGCGCACGGGCTCCCGCGCGGGCCGGCAGTTCGTCGCCAACACCCCCGCCGCGCGTCGCGCGAGGAAGCAGGCCACGAAGCGCTAGGCCGCGCTTCCATGGCGGCGCACCGGCCCCCCGAGGCCCGCGCGCCACGCCCCACCGGACGGCCCGCGCCGTTGGCATACAGTGCGGACCTCCGGGGTGGAGATACCGCCCCGGTGGAGGACGTCATGGACTGCGACTGGCTCATCATCGGCTCGGGGTTTGGCGGCAGCGTCAGCGCGTTGCGGCTCGTCGAGAAGGGCTACCGCGTCGTCATGCTGGAGAAGGGCCGCCGCCTCCAGGGCCAGGACTTCCCCCAGTCGAACTGGAACCTGAAGCGCTGGTTGTGGATGCCCCAGCTCGGGTGGCGCGGCCTGTTCAAGATGACCTTCTTCCGCCACGTCACCGTGCTGTCCGGCGTCGGCGTGGGCGGCGGCTCGCTCGTCTACGCCAACACGCTGCCCGTGCCGAAGGACGACTTCTTCCAGGCGACCTCCTGGGGCCACCTGGCGCCGTGGAAGCAGGAACTCGCGCCGCACTACGCGACGGCCCGGCGCATGCTGGGCGCCACCGTCAACCCGCTCAACACCTTCCCGGATCAGGTGCTCAAGCAGGTGGGCCAGGACCTGGGCCGCCCCGACTTCCAGCCCACCACCGTGGCCGTCTACTTCGGCGAGCCCGGCGTCACCGTGAAGGACCCGTACTTCAACGGCGAGGGCCCGGAGCGCACCGGCTGCAACGCGTGCGGCGGGTGCATGCTGGGCTGCCGCAACAACGCGAAGAACACGCTCGACAAGAACTACCTCTACTTCGCGGAGAAGCGCGGCCTCACGCTCCACGCAGACACGGAGGTCACCTGGGTGCGCCCCCTGCCTTCCGGTGATGGCTACGAGGTCACCGCGAAGCAGGGCACGGGCTTCTTCAAGAAGACGCGCCGCTTCACCGCGAAGCACGTCGTCTTCGCCGGTGGGGTGCTGGGCACCATGGACCTGCTGCTCAAGCTCAAGGACCGGCCGGACGGACTGCCGAAGCTGTCCCCGCGCGTGGGCGACGGAGTGCGCACCAACTCCGAGGCCCTCATCGGCATCGTCAGCGGGAAGAAGGACCAGGACCTGTCCCGGGGCATCGCCATCGGGTCCATCCTCCACACGGATGAGCACTCGCACCTGGAGCCGGTGCGCTACCCGGCGGGGTCCGGCTTCTTCCGCCTGCTGATGGCGCCCCACGTCCCCGGGGCCTCCGTGGTGACGCGCCTGGCCCGGCTGGTGGGCATCATCGCCCGGCGCCCCGTGCGCTTCCTCCAGGCGATGTTCGTCCCGGACTTCGCGCGCCGCACGATGATCTTGCTCTACATGCGCACCATGGAGGGCCACCTGCGCATGCGCCGCGGCCGCGCCCTGGGCACCGGCTTCCGCACCGGCCTCACCACCGGCCTGCAGGAAGGCCCCGCGCCCACCGTCAACATGCCGGAGGCCTTCGACCTCGCGAAGCGCGTGTCCGACAAGCTGGACGGCTACCCCATGACCATGGTCAGTGAGACGCTCATGGGCATTCCCACCACCGCCCACATCCTGGGCGGAGCGTGCATGGGCGACTCGCCGGCCACTGGTGCCATTGATTCACGCCACCGCTTGTATGGTTATGACGGGCTGTATGTGGTGGACGGCGCCGCCATCTCCGCCAACCCGGGCGTCAATCCCTCGCTCACCATCACCGCCCTGGCCGAGCGCGCCATGAGCTTCATTCCCGCCGCCCGCGAGCTGCCCCGGGGCGACACCGACGCCACGCTCGACGTGCCCGCCCCACAGGCATACTCCGCCCTGCCCTGAAGGGCTGTCAGGCATTGCCCTCCAGGGCTTGCAGGGAGAGGTGCGCGCGCGGGCGACGTGTGCGCGCCGGCCCGGCCAGACGTCTCACATTGCCAGGATGTCGTCGACAGACCTGGACTCCGGTCCCAGATGCCCATTCTCCCTTGAAAGCAGTGTAGAAGTACCGCTCAGGGAAATACGGGTGAAGGGAGAAAGGCCTGCGTCGAGGCCAACCCACACCGCCGGCCAGGGTGGGAACCGGCAGTGTTCATCCGAAACCAATCCTCGTGCCCTCAAGCAGCATGGTTGGTCTTCGGAGTTGCGTGTATTTCGTATTTTACAGGGTTAATCACTTCCACCACCATCTTGGTCGGGTGAAGAGATGTCTTTGCTCATGTCCGCCTCCTCCTCTCATGCCTCGGCGCGTGTCTCGCAATGTCTGGAAGGGCGGGCGGAGGCCCTGTTGGCGCGGCATCTGCGGGACTCGCGCGTGCGGGTGGACGCGCTGTTCACCTGGCTGATGCTGGGCCAGTGGGCGAGCGCCATCCTGGTGGCGGTGTTCTTCTCCCCCTATGGCTGGGAGGGCCGGGTGCGCGGGGTGCACGTGCACGTGCAGACCGCGGTGCTGCTGGGCGCGGCCTTGAGCCTGTTCCCGGTGCTGCTCACCCGGCTGCGCCCGGGCGAGGCGGTGACGCGTCACGTGGTGGCGGTGAACCAGATGCTGTGGTCCGCGCTGCTCATCCACCTGACCGGGGGGCGCATCGAAACGCACTTCCACATCTTCGGTTCGCTGGCGGTGCTGTCCTTCTACCGGGACCCCAAGGTGCTGCTCACCGCGAGCTTCGCCATCGTCGTGGACCACTGCCTCCGGGGCGCGCTGTGGCCGGAGTCCATCTACGGGCAGCTGCACCCGGAGTGGTGGCGCTTCCTGGAGCACGCCTTCTGGGTGGCCGTCATCGACGCGGTGCTCTTCGTCGCGTGCCGGGACGCGGTGCGCGAGCTGCGTGAGAAGGCCAAGCATCAGGCCCACGCGGAACAGACGAGCGAGCGGGAGCTGGCGGCGCGCGCGGGCCAGTTGGACGCCGCCGTGCGGGAGGTGCTCGCCTTCCGCGACCACGCGGACCGGCTGGAGCGGCTGGCATCGCTGGGACAGCTCACCGCCAGCGTCGGCCACGAGCTGCGAAACCCCCTGGCCGCCGCGCGCACCGCGCACGCGTTCGTCCTGCGCCGCATGCTGAAGACGGACGCTGTCACCACCGATCCGCGCATCCCCCGGTTCCTGGACATCATCGACCGGGAGCTCCAGGCGTGCACGGTCATCATCTCCGACCTGCTGGACTACGCGCGGGGACGTCCTCCCAGCTTCATGCCGTGCCCGCTCAAGCCGCTGGTGGAGGAAGCCATCAGCGTGGTGCCGGTGCGGGAGGGCGTGCGCGTGAACAACCAGGTGCCGGACGGGCTGCCGGTGCCGCACCTGGACCGCGAGCAGTTCCGGCAGGTGCTGGTCAACCTCATCCAGAACGCGGTGGAGGCCATCCCTCCGGAGCGCTCGGGAGAGGTGTGTGTCCATGCCGACGCGCTGGGGGACGGCGGCTGGAGCCTGCGCGTGACGGACGACGGGCCGGGCATCCCCGCGCCGCTGTTGGAGCGCATCTTCGAGCCCATGTTCACCACGAAGCTGCGTGGCACCGGCCTGGGGCTCGCCATCGTGAAGACGCTGGTGCAGGGCCATGGGGCCCGCATCCAGGCGGAGAGCGACTTCGGTCACGGCTCCCGCTTCACCGTCCTCTTCCCCGATGCACGCGTGCCGGATGTCGCGGTGCCGGCGCATCCGTAGCGGTCAGCGGGAAGTCCCCTTCAATCAATGTGACGGGCAGCTCCACGTACGTGGTCAGGGAGGTGGCATGCAGGTACAGGTGAAGCCGTCGAGGGAGACCGGTCAGGTGGATGCGGACTGGGCGGTCCGACGCATGGCGGCCACGGAGCGGGACACGGCGCGCGGCATGTTCTTCCTGGGGGTGCTGGAGACGGTGCGCACCGGCATGGGCGATGATGCGGTGATCACCTGTCGGGCCGCCACGGAGGAGCGCCGTTTCGTGGGCTTCTTCAACTACCCGGTGTCCAGCTTCCTGAAGATGGCGCAGGTGGCGTCGCGCGTGCTCGCGCCCCGGTGGGGCGGGGCGGACGAAGCGCTGCGGCAGATGGGGATGCAGGCCACGCGCAGCTTCCTGGAGTCCGCCGTGGGGCGCACCTTCCTGCTCTTGGCCGCGGGGGACACGCGCAAGCTCGTGGCCAACCTGCCCTCCGGCTACCAGATGGCGGTGAGCTACGGGGACCGCTCCGTGGAGTGGAAGGGGGAGTCCGAGGCGCTGTTCATCATGCGGCGCGACTTCATGCCGGCGCCCTACCATGAAGGCGTGCTGCGCGAGGTGCTCGCCATGGTGGGCGCCCGGAACCCGCGCATCCAGGGCCGCAAGCTGGGCCTGCTGGACACCGAGTACCACATCACCTGGGACGCGCCGCTCCCGGTGCGGTCCACGACCTCCACCGCGCCGTGGCGGATGTTCCAGTAGCGCTGCGGCCCACGGTCCGGGGACCGGAAGCCGCCTTCGCGCGCCCCGGCCCTTGTCGAGGAGGGCAGGGCGTCCGGCGCGGGAACTTGCGCGGACGGTGTGGGGGAGCACGATGGGCGGTGCTCTTTCGCACGGTGAGGCCCCTTCGTGAGCAGCAGCAGCGACAGTCAGCAGCGGACGGACCGGTGGCGGCGGTTCCTGTCGGGCACCCGCATCGGCTCGGGGCCTCGGGCCGCGCCCCGGGAAGAGCCCGCGGTGGAGCCGCAGTCGGACGAGCGCACCGACTACAACCGGGACTACGACCGCATCGTCTTCTCCAGCGAGTTCCGCTGCCTGCACGACAAGACGCAGGTGTTCCCGCTGTCGACGAGCGACTACACGCGCACGCGGCTCACGCACAGCATCGAGGCGTCGTGCGTCGGGCGTTCGCTGGGCCACCAGGCCGGACTGAAGCTGCGGGCCCAGGGCGTGGACCTGGTGCCCTCGGACCTGGGCACCATCGTGGCGGCGGCGTGCCTGGCGCACGACATCGGCAATCCGCCCTTCGGACACTCGGGGGAGGATGCCATCCAGCACTGGGTGGAGCAGCGGCTGGCGCCGCCCGGAGAAGGCAAGAAGAGCCCCTTCGCGACGGAGGCCGAGTGGAAGGACCTGCGCGACTTCGAAGGAAACGCGCAGGGCTTCCGCATCCTCAACCGCCTCCAGTCGCGCGAGCGCCGGGGCGGGCTGCGCTACACGGCCGCCACGCTGGGCGCGATGAGCAAGTACCCGCGCCCGTCGGTGCTCCCCGGCTCGCGCCCGAAGGTGAAGGGCCGCGTGTCGGAGAAGAAGTTCGGTTACTTCCAGGACGACCGCGACCTGGCGCTGGAGGCCTACCGCGCCACGGGCCTGCACGAGCGCGAGACGGGCGTCTTCTCCCGTCATCCGCTGGCCTTCCTCGTCGAGGCGGCGGACGACATCTGCTACGCGGTCATCGACCTGGAGGACTCCGCGAAGCTGGGGCTGGTCCCCATGCTGCGCGCCTGTGAGTTCCTGGAGGCCGTGCTGCCGGAGCCCGAACGCCGCAAGCCGCCCCGCCACCTGGAGACGCGCATGGCGCAGGCGCGCGCGGTGGCCATCGGGAAGCTCATCCCGCAGTGTGTCGGGGCCTTCATGGACCAGGTGCACGCGCTGGAGGAGGGCTCGGCGGAGACGTCGCTCACGTCCCTGCGTCCCGACGTGGAGTCGGCGCTGGATGCCATCACCGACTTCACCAGCGAGTTCGGCTACCGCAGCGAGCGCGTGCTCCAGATTGAGAGCGCGGGCTTCAAGACGCTGGGCGGCCTGCTGGACATGTTCGCCACGGCGGTGGTGACGGACGCGCCCAACCGCGAGGAGAAGAAGCTGCGGCAGTTGATGCCGATGGAGTGCTTCCAGCGCCCGGAGTTCGCGGCCGCGGACGAGGAGAAGCCCCCGAAGCGCGACGAGGCCATCCTGCGCCTCACCCCGTACCAGCGCCTGCTGTGCGTGACGGACTACATCTCCGGCCTGTCGGACAGCCGCGCGGTGGAGCTGTTCCAGCGCCTGTCCGGCATCAAGCTGCCCACGTAGTCGGGGCCGGTCCGTCGGCTGCCCACCGGCCGGACGCCATGAACGTGCGAGCCCGGCCTCCGGGCGCTACGCTTGGCGCCATGTGTGGTCGAGTCACCGTCCGGACCTCTCCCGCCCAGCTCGTCGCCGAGCTGGAGCTCGCGGGCGCGCGCGCGACGCTGGAGCGCGAGCGTTTCAACCTGTGTCCCACGCAGTTGTTGCCCGTGGTGCCCAACGACGGCGCGCGGCTGTTGGACGTGTTCCGCTGGGGGCTCATCCCCTCGTGGGCGAAGGATGCGGCCATCGGGAACAAGCTCATCAACGCGCGCGGTGAGACGGTGGCGGAGAAGCCCAGCTTCCGCTCGGCGCTGAAGCGACGCCGGTGCCTGGTGGTGGTGGACGGCTGGTACGAATGGAAGCAGTCCACGAAGCCCAAGACGCCGTACCTCTTCCACCGCCGCGACGGGAAGCCGCTGGCGCTGGCGGGCCTCTGGGAGGAGTGGACGGCGCCGGACACGGGCGAGGTGCTGCGCACGTGCACCATCATCACCACAGGCCCCAACGCGCTGATGGCGCCCATCCACGACCGGATGCCCGTCATCCTGTCGAAGGAGGCGCAGGCCGTGTGGCTGCGCCCGGAGCCGCAGGAGGCCTCGGACCTGCTGCCGCTCCTCGTGCCGGCGCAGGATGCACCGCTGGAGGCCTACGAGGTGGCGCGCGTGGTGAACTCGCCCGCCAACGATGGGCCGGAGTGCGTGGAGCGCGTGGCGGCTTGAAAGCGGTTTCTCTAGGGCGTTGAAGCCGCGGCTGCTGGAATCGTGAACGCGAAGGTGCTGCCCTGGCCGGGCTGACTTTCGGCCCAGATCCGTCCACCGTGGGCTTCGACGATGCCACGGGAGATGTAGAGCCCGAGCCCCAGCCCCCTCCGATCTTCGCGGCGGGCCTGCCAGAACCGCTCGAACACCTGCTCCAACTGGTGGCTCGGGATTCCGGAGCCGGTGTCCGCCACGGAGAAGCGGACGTCCTGGCCCACCGGCTCCACGTGAAGCGAAATCCTGCCGCCTGCCGCCGTGAACTTAAGGGCATTGGACAACAGGTTGGCGAGCACCTGGAGGACGCGCTCATGGTCGAACTTCGCCATCAGCGTGTTCCCTCGGATCTCCACGTCGAGCGAGATTCCCTGCGCGGAGGCCTGGGGCTGGAACGCCTCGACGGATTCCCGCACGAGCGCGGTCGCGTCCTGCAACTCGGGGGCGATCCGGATCCTGCCCGTTTCGATGCTGGCCACATCCACCAGGTCCCCAATCAGCCGGTTCATCCTCGCGGTGAATCGCTGGATCTTCGCGGCGGCCTCGGCCGTCCTCCGGCCCACCTCGTCGTCGGCGGCATTCCGTTTGAGCAGGGCCGACTGCAAGGCGATGCCCCCGAGGAGCGTGCGCAGGTCATGGCTGACCATCCCCATGAATTCATCCCGTGTCGCCAACCCACTGTCGGCATGCGCTCGCTCGACCAGCAGCCGCGTGTCGGTTTCCACTCGCTCCAGGTGAAGGAGGGCGGACAAGGCGCGCATCCGCTCCGCGCGTTCATCCCGCAGCTTCTCATCCGCGGTCTCACGCTCTCCCTGTAAGGCCGTGTCCGCGTCTTCCCGCTCCTGGTTGACGGCCTCGTTCTCCGAGGGCGCCTCACGCTGCTCCATCCGTGCATCCGCGTTGTCTCGGGCCGTGCGCAGGGCCTCATCCGCCTGGCCCCGGGCTTTATTGATGGCGGCATCCGAGTCCTCTTCGATGGCGGCCTGTCCCCTGGCGTACTCGCGGTCAGACTTCTCCCGCTCCTTGCGCAGTCCCTCATCCGTGTGGTCGCGCTCGGGTTTGGGTGGGTGGTTCTTGGTTGTCATGAAGCCGTCCTCATGAAGCGCCATCTGCAAAGATACGGACCACTCCAGAAACGGCCTGCCTGGGTGCCTGCTCAGGCCTTCTTGCGGCGCAGGAGTGCGTCCAGGCTGAACGGACCGCCGCCGATGATGAGCGCCGCGACCATCACCGTCAGGAAGAGCAGCGACAGCTCCATCTTCCCGAACGGATCCGCGCGGTGCCGGAAGAGGGCCACCAGCATGGTGAACCCGGCGAACAGCGCGGCGGGCCGGGTCAGCAGTCCCAGCGCCACCGCGATGCCGCCCAGGAACTCCGCGAGCGCCGCGCACCAGGCGAAGAACATCGGGGCGGGGAAGCCAAGCTTCGCCACCCCTTCGGCGAAGCCGGACATGTCCCCCGTCACCTTGCCCAGGCCATGGCTGAAGGCCAGCGTCAGCCCGAACACCACCCGCACCAGGGTCCAACCCACCGCACCGCGCTCCGTCATGATCCGTGTCCTCCCAGGGATGCTGCTTGATGACGCATCCTGGCACGGGCCCTGTCCGGAGGCGCCCTATTGCGGCGCCCCCGCATGGAACTTGATGCCCTCGTCCGTCCAGCCACCGGCCACGAGTGACGCCCGCTCCGCCTGCGACGTCGTGAAGGTGTGCCGGGACGTGGCCGCGTGCACCAGCCGGTACACCGGCACCCAACAGGGCCCGGATGCGGTGGCCGCGTGGAACCCGATGCCCTCATCCTGCGTGTAGCCGTAGTTGGACTGTGCGCTCTGCTTCTCCGCCGCGTCGATGGTCCAGAAGTGCTCCAGCACCGTCGGGCTGTAGAGCCGGTACACCGGGGACAGCCCCGTCGCGGCGGTGGTGGACGCCAGGAACGCCACGCCCAGGTTGTCCGTGTAGCCCCAGTCGCGCGCCGCGTCCTCGGCCTCCGACAGCATCGTGGTGAAGAGGTGGTCACCCGATGTGGGGTTGCGGCGGTGGTGGACCGGCGCGTTCACGGCGCAGGGCGCGGCCACGGTCTTGTCGCGCCACTCGATGGCGCCGATGCGCGCGGAGGGCTGCGCGGGGGCCGTCCGCGGCCAGTACACCGCCTTGAGCACCTCCGACGGCAGGGCCTGTCCCCGGCCCCAGACGTCCGTGCTCGCGGGGTCCTGGGTGAAGTTCTTTGTCGCGGCGTTGACGAAGAAGGGGTTGCGGGTGCCGCCACCGCGCTCCACGGACTGCGGTTCGCGGCCGGGGTTCGCCGTGCGGAACGCGGTGAGGCTCGCGTACGACGCGGCGGACGTGTTCGCCGCGCGCTGGAAGCGGATCAGCGTCGCGGGCGCGCCGGTGCTGGCGCGGTAGTACGCCTGGAAGTCGTGGGCCTGGAGGATGGCGGGAGCTCCGTACGCCGTCGCGTTCGGATCCTCCACGTTCAACAGGGGCCGGGCCGACAGCGAGCCGGAGAGGATGTTGTTCATCAGCACCACGGCTTCCGCGTTGCAGGTGTTCGCCAGGGGCCCCACCGATGACGGCTCGCAGTGGTCGTAGTTGCCGGCCACCTGCGGGTCGCATCCATTGGCGGTGGTGCACGCCTTGCCGCCCGGCACCGTGTCGCCGGTGAAGCACCGCTTGTCGTCCACGATGCTGATGTTGGCGGAGTAGCTGTCGCTGGACGCGTCGTTGTCCACCGCGGTGTTGTTCCACAACTGCACGTCGCGGGAGCCGAACACGGCGATGCCCGTCCTGCCGTTGTCGTGCACGAGGTTGGACGCGAGGACGCCGTGGTGGGAGACCTCGTAGAAGAGGCCCTTGTCGTCGTTGTAGCGGGCCACGTTGCGCGCCAGCACGAACCAGCGGTTGCCCGGGTCCGTGGCGCCGCAGCCCTGGTCGCACCAGAAGCCGTTCGCGGCGTTGTGCTCGAACAGGTTGTTGAACACCACGCCGTCGCGGATGAAGGTCACCTTCATGCCCGCCTCCACCGTGTTCGCCCACCGGCGCACGTTGTTGTAGGACATGACGTTGTTGTCCACGATGAGCCGCTGCGCGTTGCTCGCCTGCGCGCCCGTCCACCCGTTGTTGACGAGCACGTTGCCCGACAGGCGGATGTCCCGGCCGTGCGCCACGCCCACGCCGTTCGCGGCGTTGTTGGCCACGGTGGAGTTCTCCAGCACCGCGCCGGAGTCCGACTCGCTGTCCCGGTACAGCAGCACCGCGCCCTTGTAGTAGGTGAGCCCGTTGACGGTCCGGCTCCAGTTCACCGTGCACGTCGCGTAGTTCTGCACGTCCAGGCCGGCGAACTTCACCCCCGGCGCGTTCGTCTTCAGCGCCCAGCGCTTGAGCGCCACCTCCACCTCGGTGGGGCTGTCCGCCAGCGTCAGCACGTTCGTCGCGGCGTCGTAGCGGTACTGCCCGCTGGACAGCGCCGCGCCCGGCGCCACCCGCCGCAGCGGAATGCCCGCGCGAGTCACCGCGAACGGCGTCTCCGAACCGTAATCCCGCCCCGCCTGTCCCAGGAGGACCGTATCCGCGCAGTCCGCCTCCACCGGCGTCGGATCAAACCCGGTGAGTGTCTGGGTATACGGCCCGCTGCCGCTGAACCCCGTCACCGCCACGCTGCCCCGGAGCGACACGACGTCGCTCTTGTAGCGCTGCACCGTGACGTGGGCGCGGCTCACGGTGAGCTCCCCCTCGCGGTAGGTGCCCGCCTTGAGCACCACCGTCCAGGTCGTCGCATCCGCGGGCTTCGCGTTGACGACCTGGAGCGCGCGGCCCAGCGTCTGGTACGGCTGCGCTTCCGTGCCCGAGCCGGTGGCGTCGTTGCCGCCCGGCGCTACAAAGACGGCATTCGCGGTCGGTGGCTCATAGTAGGCCGTGGGCAGGGGCGGCCGTGAATACACGTGCGCCACCAGCCCCTGGCCCGCCGTGGCGAGGTCTTCTGCCGGCGTCTCATCCTCCGGAAGCGTGAAGCACGCGGGTAGCAACGACAGGACGCAGAGGAACGTCAGGGTTCTAGGTTTTTCGGGAATTCTCGTCTTCATCGGGAGGCGGACAATACGGTGCTACGGCCTCCAGCAATATCTCCATGTGCAGGGGTTTCTGGAGGAGCCCGACGGCGCCGTCCATCAGCTCCGTCTGGAAGCTGGCGGTGAGCACGAAGACGGGCAGTCCGCAGAGGGTCGCATCATCGTGCAGCCGTCGGAGGAAGCCGTAGCCGTCCATCACCGGCATCATCAAATCCAGCAGGACGATGCAGGGCTTGCGACAGGAGGCGAGGGCCAGCAACCCCTCCTCGCCGTTGCTCGCTGTCAGGACGGAATAGCCTTCGAGTTCGAGGTAGCGGGCCAGCACTTCCAGCTCCGGCTCGTCGTCGATGATGAGAATGAGGGGCGTGGCGTTCGCGTGGGGCACGACTCTCTCTTCCGTGGGGTCAGATGAAAGCTAGGTCGCCCGACCGCCGCACCGCCCAGGGCCGGCTGTCCATTCCGGGCGGTCCGCAAGGAGCACGAGGGGGAGGGCAGGGGGCTGTCTGGCCGTCTGCCTTGAAACAGTGGCGCGGAGGCGCGGGCCACTTCCTGGCTGCCCCCGGTATAGCCCCCCTAGAATTCCCGGGATGACGTCCTCAAGCAGGGCTCCCCGGTTCCGCGCGCTGCGCATCGTGGGAGCGTGTGTCGCGGTGTTCCTGGGGTTGGCGGGCCTTGCCCTCGTGGGCGCGGACCATTGGTTCCGGAGCCAGTCCGAACCCGCGCTGGCGCGTCAGCGTGAAGAGCTGACGGCGAACGTGGACGACTACTGCGCGCAGGAGGCGGCGCTGGGCGTGGATCCCTGGTTCCACGAAGCGCGCACGGAGGGCGACGCGGGCCCCCTGCTCAACGCGTGGCTGCCCTGGCCCCCCGGGCACGCGGACGTGCCTCCGGGTTCGCCGCTCGCCCTCCCCCAGTCCCTGCGGGAGGACGCCGTGGACCTGAAGCAGGGCCGGTGGCTCACCGCGGACATCGACGTGTCCCGGCTGGACTTCGGGTGGATGGCCCGGCTCCTGGCCTATGACCGGTGGGACCTGCTCCAGGACAGCCCGCTGGGCGCGAAGCCGCGCATCAACTGGGCCTCCGGGGACATGCCCGACTACATCCTCCTCACCCGCTGGGCGAAGCTCCGGCTGCGGCATGGCCTGACGACGGGCCACCCCGTGGAAGCCGCGCAGCAGGTGCGCCACCTCGCGTGGTTGAGCCTGAGCACGGAGACGGCCCTGGGCGGTGTCATCGCCGCCAACCTGCTCGGGTTCGAGCGCATGGCCCATGACTCGCTGGCCTCGCCCCCGGCCGGCTGGACGCCCATGTCCGCCGAGCAGACGGACCGCCTGTCCGCCCTGGCGATGACGGGCCTGCTCTTCTCCTCGCTGGCCTCGCCCCCGGACGTGGCCCGCCGGGCGCGCCGCTGCGCGACCGCGACCAGCCGCTGCCTTGCCCTGACGGAAGCGGCCTTCTTCGCCAGCATGCTGGAGCCCTTCGCGAAGCAGCCCTTCGCGGACGCCTACTCCGCGCTCGACCAGGACCTGGCGCAGCTTGCCTGTCCCACCGCCACCGCACGCGCGGTGCGGGCCCGGGGGCTGAACGTGCTGGACGCGGACTCCGGGATGATGACCGCCGAGCAGGCCCTGTGGATCCAACGCGCTCCCGGACACTGGCTGACCTCCCGCATCGCCAGCGTCGTCGTCGCCATGCCGGTGGGGAATCTCCAGCCCCTGCGCGACTTCCACATGAAATACCCGCCCACCCCGCAGGCCGAGCA
>NZ_RAWD01000240.1:0-15369 GCF_003612065.1 Corallococcus sp. CA047B | reverse complement strand
CCTCCGAAAAGCGCCCCCATGTGACTTCAGGCACATGTGCCGCCCGGCACGGCCCTTCATATTGCCTCGCATCCACCCGCCGCACCCCGAGGCACACCATGAAGAGCCTGTTCACCGCGGCCCTGTTGCTGGCCGCCAACGCCCACGCCGCGACGCTCACCCTGGACATCCAGGGCCTGAGCAAGAAGACGGGCCACGTCCTCATCGCCGTGCACGCCGACGCGGCGTCATTCAACGACAAGGGCAAGCCCGCGGCCGTGCGCAGCGTGGAGGTGACGGACGCGAAGCTGACCGTCACCATTCCGGACCTCGCGCCGGGAACCTACGCCGTGAGCCTGTTCCACGACGCCAATGACAACACGAAGCTCGACACCAACTTCATCGGCATCCCCAAGGAGGACTACGGCTTCAGCAACAACGTGGGCGCTCGCGGAAAGCCCAAGTTCGACGAGGCGAAGTTCACGCTGAGCGCCGACGGCACGACGCTCACCCTGACGGTGTTCTGAGGGTTCGCGCCATGGACCGCCGCACACTGTTGCAGGGGATGGGCGCCGCGCTGCTCACCGGCTGCGCCTCGGGCCTGCGTCCCGCCGCCGCGCCGCCCGCGGCCCCCGACTGGGCTCTGGGCTGGCGCTCCGTGACGACAGACGCGCTGGCGCCCGTGGAGGCGCGCGTGGCCGGTCGCTTCCCGGACGCGCTGCACGGCACGCTGTACCGCAATGGCCCCGCCCGGCTGGAGCGCGCGGGCCAGCGCGTGCGCCACTGGTTCGACGGCGACGGCATGGTGCAGGCGTTCCGCGTCTCATCGCGCGGCGTCACGCACCAGGGGCGTTTCGTGTCGACCTACAAATTCCAGAACGAGGAGCGACTGGGCCACTACGCGCTGGGCACCGCCGAGCTGCCCGCACGCGGCAACGATGGCTACAACACCTCCAACACGTCGGTGCTCATGGTGGGCGGCGAGCTGCTCGCGCTCTGGGAAGGGGGCTCCGCCTACCGGCTGGACCCCGCGACGCTGGAGACGCGCGGCACGAAGGACTGGTCCCCGGAGCTGACCGGTGTGCCCTTCTCCGCGCACCCGTTGCCCGAACGCGACGGCAGCTCCTGGAACTTCGGCCTCGCGCCGTACGCGGGCGAAACGGGCCTGATGCTGCTGTACCACTTCAGCGCCGACGGACGGATGCTTCAGTCCGCGTCCCTGCCCATGCCCATGCCCGGCTACGCGCACGCCTTCGCGCAGACGGAGCGTCACCTCATCGTGGTGCTGGCGCCACTGCTGTGGGACGAAGCGCGCGGCGTGACGTGGTTCGACAAGGAGGCATGGCAGCCGGCGCTGGGCACCACGGTGCTCGTGGTGGACAAGGCCGACCTGACGCGCGTGGTGCGGCGCGAGCTGCCCGCAGGCTTCGTCTTCCACTTTGGCCACGCGTGGGAGGACGGAGACCGGCTGCGCGCGTATGCCTGCTGGTACGAGGACTCGCACTTCATGCACCTGACGGTGGACCAGGACATCCAGGGCCGGGTGAAGGGTCTCTCCCCGGCGCGGCTGGCACAGCTGGAGATTCCCCTGGGCGCGGGTGAGGGGCGCATCCTCCGCGGCCCCCACGGCGCGGAGTTCCCGGTCGTGGACGCCCGCGTCCCAGGCCGACGCGGGAGCGCGCACTTCGTCGTGCTCGAGAGCGAGGACACCGCGCTGCCGCACGGCGGCGTCATCGCGCGCATCGACGTCGAGCGCGGCCGGGTGCAGCGCTTCGACTACGGCCCGGGCATCATCGCCGAGGAGCACCTCTTCGTTCCGTCGGGGCCCCGGGAGGGCCAGGGCTGGCTGCTGGGCACGTCGCTGGACTGCACGCGCGGTCACACGCGCCTGGCGGCCTTCGACGCGGAGCACCTGGACGATGGGCCCGTGGCGCTCGCCACGCTGCCGCGTGCGCTGCCGCTGGGCTTTCACGGCACGTTCCTGAAGGGGTGAGGCTCGAGCGGCTCGCCGCCGCAGCGGGCGAGCGCTCCCTGAAGCCCCTCGCTGACCGCTGTTCCTGATGATTTCCGCGGTCACTTCAATCCGCGCGGCCACACCCTCCAAATAAACCGGACACGAGCCAGAAATCCGGGCAGTGGACAATGAAGTCAGGCCCGCGGTCACTTCCGCGGAGACGCGATTGCTGCCGGGGGCCGTACTCCCAGGAGTGAACGTGGGACTTCACTTCACTGCTGGAGGCGCGCATGGGTGTGCTTGCTCGGAACAACGTCAAGGTGAAGGGTCAGGGCGGCCAGCCCATGGTCTTCTCCCACGGCTTCGGCTGCGACCAGAACATGTGGCGGTTCGTCGCGCCCGAGTTCGAACGGGACTACCGCACCGTCCTCTTTGACCACGTGGGGGCCGGCGGTTCGGACATCGCCGCCTATGACCGCACGAAGTACGGGACGCTGGCGGGCTACGCCGACGACGTCCTGGAGCTCTGCCGAGAGCTGGGCCTCGAAAAGGTCATCTTCGTCGGTCACTCCGTGAGCGCGATGGTCGGGGTGCTGGCGGCCATCCAGGAGCCGGAGCGCTTCGACAAGCTCGTGCTCGTCGGTCCGTCGCCCTGCTACATCAACGACGAGGGGTACGTTGGCGGCTTCTCGCGCGAGGACATCGAGCAGTTGCTGGAGTCGCTCGACGACAACTACCTGGGCTGGTCCAGCACGATGGCGCCCGTCATCATGGGCAATCCGGACCGGGCCGAACTCGGCGAGGAGCTCACCAACAGCTTCTGCCGGACGCATCCGGAGATCGCGAAGCACTTCGCGCACGTCACCTTCCTGTCGGACCACCGGGCCGACCTGCCCAAGGTCAAGACGCCGTCCCTGGTCCTCCAGTGTTCCCATGACGTCATCGCGTCGGAGGTCGTGGGCGAGTACGTGTGCCGGCACCTGCCCGCCGCCGAGTTGGTCCTCCTGAAGGCGACCGGTCACTGCCCGAACCTGAGCGCTCCCGGGGAAACCGTCGCCGCCATGAAAGCGTATCTGGGCGCCTGAGCGCGACGATGCCGGATGACGCGGAGGACATCGGAGCCGGAGCGTCGCCGTTCGAGGAGTCGGCGGAGGATCTCTATGAGCACGCGCCGTGCGGCTACCTTTCGACGACCCCCGAGGGGCGCATCGTCAAGGTCAACCAGACCTTCCTGACCTGGACCGGCCACTCAAGAGAAGCCCTGATCGGGCGCAAGCGGTTCTCCGAGCTGCTCACGGTCCCGGGCCGCATCTTCCATGAGACGCACTACGCGCCGCTCCTCCAGATGCAGGGGTTCGTCCACGAACTCTCCCTGGAGCTGGTCTGCGCCAAGGGCCCCCCGCTCCCGGTGCTGATCAACTCCGTGCAGACGCGGGATGCGCTGGGCGCGCCCCGCTCCGTCCGGACCACCGTCTTCAACATGACGGACCGCAAGCGCTACGAGCGCGAGCTGCTGCAGGCCCGCCGGAAGGCGGAGCAGCTCGCCCAGGCGAAGGCGGGCCTCCTGGCGACCCTCAGCCATGAGATCCGCAACCCCCTCAACGCCATCACCGCCGCCACCCGGCTGATGGGGATGACGACGCTGACGGACAAGCAGGAGAAGTACCTGCGCATCCTCGGCGCGTCCTCCGGCAACCTGCTCGCGATGGTCAACGACATCCTCGATTGGAGCAAGATCGAGGCCGGCAAGCTCTCGCTGGAGCAGCGTCAATTCGATCCCCGCGAGCTGATCAGCGGCATCGTGAATGGCCAGGCCGCCCGGGCCGAGGAGAAGAAGCTCCGGCTCCAGGTGGAACTCGACGCGCGGCTTCCCTCCTGTCTCCTGGGGGATCCGGTCAAGATCGGGCAGATCCTCACGAACCTCGTGAGCAACGCCCTCAAGTTCACGGAGAAGGGCAGCGTCACGGTCTCCGTCGTCGTCCGGGCCCGCGACGGCGATGCGTGCGACCTGGCCTTCCAGGTGAACGACACGGGGATTGGAATCTCCCCGGACCGCGTCTCCGCCATCTTCGAGGAGTACGCCCAGGCGAACTACGACATCGGGATGAAGTACGGAGGCACGGGCCTGGGCCTCTCCATCAGCCGCAAGCTGCTGGAGCTGCATGGCAGCAAGATGGTCGTCGCGAGCGAGCTCGGAAAGGGAACCTGCTTCTCCTTCGACCTGCGCCTGAAGGCCTGCGCGGGCATCCCCGACACGGCGCCTGTCCGCGCGTCGCCCACGCAGGTGCTCCGGGGCCTGCGGGTGCTCGTGGTCGAGGACAGCGAGGTCAACACCTACGTGCTCGCCCGCTGGTTCGAGCACTGGGGCGTCGTGTTCGACGCCGTCAAGAACGGGCAGCAGGCGGTGGAGCGACTGCGCGAAGCCGACTACGAGCTCGTGCTGATGGACCTGCACATGCCGGAGCTGGGTGGCTTCGATGCACTGAAGGTCCTCCGGCAGTCCCCGGACGAGCGGCTGCGCAAGCTGCCTGTCATCGCCATTTCCGCCTCCGCGCGGGCCTGGCAGGAGAGCCGCATCCTGGCCTCCGGCTTCACCGACTTCATCGGCAAGCCCTTCGACGCGGACGTCCTGTTCCAGAAGATGGCGCGGTGCACCTCGCGCGAGCTTCCAGAGGGGCCCGCGCGCACGCCGGCACCGGTCCCCCGACAACCCGAGCCCCCCGTGCCCACCGGGTCCGCCGACGACCCGCTGGCCATGACGCCGGACTTCAGCTTCGCGAAGCTCGGGCAGCGAGCCGCGGGAGACCCCCAGGCGCGCGCGGCGCTGGCCCGCCTGACCCTCCAGGAGCTGGAGCAGGCCCGTCCGGCGCTCATGGCGGCGCTCACGGTCGGCGCACGTGAAGACTACGAGCGCTTGTGCCAGGGGCTCATGGGGACGCTCCTCTTCCTCGATGCGAAGGGGCTCGCGGCCGCCCTCCGCCGCGCCCGGGGACTGCTCGCCAGCCCCTCGAAGCCCCCCGCGCGGATGCAGGCCGCCGCGTTCGCCATCGAATGGGAGCTGGAGACCCTCGTCGGGGCGCTCACCGACGTCGCGAGCGCAGCGGACGCCTGACCTGTGAACGCAGTCTCCCCCTCGAAAGGAACAGCGCCATGTCGAAGGTCGTCGCAATCATGTCCATGTCGCTCGACGGCTACGTCGCCGACCCCAACGATGGCGTGGCCGAAGTGTTCGACTGGTACTTCGCCTCGGGGGACGTCGAGTTCCACACCGGAGGGTCGGACCCCATGACGTTCAAGGTGTCCGGTCCAAGCGCTGAACACCTTCGCGGTCTCTGGTCGGAGCTGGGTGCCGTGCTCACCGGTCGACGCACTTTCGAGGTCGCCGACGGCTGGGGCGGGAATCATGCTTGGGGACCCGCATTCGTCCTGACCCACCACATCCCCGCCGGATGGCCGCGACCCGACTCGACCGTCCAATTCGTGACCGACGGCATCGAAAGCGCCGTGAACCAGGCCAAGGCCGCCGCCGCCGGCAAGTCCGTTGGGGTCCACGGCGCTGACACCATCCAGCAGTGCCTGAATGCGGGTCTCCTCGACGAGCTCCACATCGACATCGCGGCGGTTCTTCTTGGCTCCGGAGTTCGACTCTTTGACCACCTCGCCGGCACGCCAGCCGTCCTTGGCAACCCGACGGTGATTCCGGGCGTCGGCGTGACACACCTGCGCTACCCGGTACGCAAGGCGTAGTCCTACCCTGGCAGGGGCATTTTCAACCGCGGCTTTAAAGCCCTTTGCCCTCCCGCTACGTAGTTCCGTGCAGTCCGCCTGGGTACGTTCTTCGCATCGGTGCGGCGCCTTGAGTCGAGGCCTGCCGCCAACCGCGCAACGGACGCGCAGGGAAGGCAGGACCATGAGCACGAAGAACCCCTCCATCACCCTCAACAACGGCGTACGGATGCCGGCCCTCGGGCTCGGCGTCTTCCAGAGCCCGCCGGCCGAAACCGTGGGTGCCGTCGAGGCAGCCATCAGGACCGGCTACCTGCTGATCGACACCGCCGCCGCGTACTTCAACGAGCGCGAGGTCGGTGAAGGCATCCGTCGCTCCGGCATCGCCCGCGACGAGGTGTTCATCGAGACGAAGGTCTGGATCAGCGACTACGGCTACGAAGCAACGTTGCACGCGTTCGACAAGAGCGCCCGCAAGCTCGGCGTCGAGCGGCTCGACCTCCTGCTCCTGCATCAGCCACTGTCGTCGGCATTCGACCGCACCCTCGAAGCGTGGCGGGCGCTTGAGAAGCTGCTCGCGGACGGCAGGGTGCGCGCGATCGGTGTGAGCAATTTCATGCCCGAGCACCTCGACCGCCTGTTGAGCGCGGCGTCCGTCGTGCCCGCCGTGAATCAGATCGAAGTGCATCCGTACTTCCAGCAGACGGCGCTGCAGCGCGTGCATGAGAAGCACGGGATCGCGACCCAGGCCTGGTCACCCATCGGCGGCGTCATCGCCTATGGGGGCCGCGAGAAGACCCCGTTCGACGATCCGACGCTGCTCGGGATCGCGCGCCAGTACGGCAAGTCGGCGGCCCAGGTGATGCTCCGCTGGCATCTGCAGAAGGGACTCTCGGCGATCCCGAAGTCGGTCAAGCCCGCCCGCATCCACGAGAACTTCGACGTCTTCGACTTCGAGCTCACGCGCGAGCAGGTGGCCGCGATCGACGCGCTCGATACCGAGGTCCGCGGCGGACCGGCCCCCGACAGCATCACCCTCGCCAACTACGGCGTCGCGATCCCCGAGGCGTAACGCATGGAATCAGAACGCAAGAACAAGATGGGACGCCGCACCTTGCTGCTGTCGGCGGGAGCCCTTGCCGCCACGCCACTCCTGGGTGGTGCGGCCGAACAGGCCTCCACGAAGCCAGCAGCGCCTGGCAGGCAGCCTGCACCCAATGCGCTCGGACGACGAAAACTGGGCTCGCTGGAGGTCTCCAGCGTCGGGCTCGGCGTCCAGAACATGAGCCGCACCTACCCGACCACGGTTCCGAGCCGGCCCGAGATGCACAACATCATCCGGACCGCCTTCGACCGGGGCGTCACCTTCTTCGATGCAGCCGAGGCGTACGGTCCTCATGAGGTCGAGCGCATCCTCGGCGAGGGCGTCGCCCCGTTCCGAGACAAGGTCGTCATCGCCTCCAAGTTCGGCTGGAACATCGACCTTGAAACGGGCGAGCGCCGCCCGGGCCTCAACAGCCGCCCGGACCACATCAAGTTGGCCGTCGAGGGCATGCTCAAGCGCCTCCGCACCGACCGTATCGACCTCCTCTATCAACATCGGGTCGATCCGGCGGTCCCGATCGAGGACGTCGCCGGGGCGGTCAAGGACCTGATGGCCCAGGGCAAGGTCCTGCACTGGGGCCTGTCCGAGATGGGGCCGAAGACGCTGCGCCGCGCTCATGCCGCGCTGCCCGTGAGCGCCGTCCAGAACGAGTACTCGATGCTGTGGCGTGGCCCCGAAGCGGTCATCCTCCCGCTCTGCCAGGAGCTGGGCATCGGCTTCGTGCCATGGAGCCCGCTCGGCGTGGGGTTCCTCACGGGGGCCATCGACGCGAAGACGCGCTTCGCTCCAGGAGACATTCGCGGCATCGAGTCCCGCTTCGCTCCCGAAAACCTGCCGCACAACCTGGCCCTCATCGAATTGCTCAAGCGCTGGGCGGAGCGGAAGCGTGCCACGCCCGCCCAGATTGCCCTGGCCTGGCTGATGGCGCAGAAGCCCTGGGTCGTCCCCATCCCGGGGACGACCCAGATGGCACACATGCTTGAGAACATCGGGGCGGCGGAGGTGCGCTTCACGGCAACCGAACTCGCTGAGCTGAAGAGCGCCGTCTCAGCGGTCGAGATCCGCGGCGCCCGGCTCCCGGAACAGGTGCTGGTCTTCTCGGGGGTGGAGGCGCCCCCGAAGAAGTAAGGCCGGAGGGGGAAGCATGCTGGGGCGGCGAAGCGGATGGCCTCCGCCGCCTACTTGGATTCGACCCGCCCGAGCGGGCTGCCCGCGCCCGTCAGCGCGTCTTGCGCCTGCTGCCAGGCGGAGTCTCCGGGATGGAGCGCGGTGCGGAGGTACGCCCAGGTGAGAAGCTGGACGGCAGCGACTCGCTCGGGGTTCTCATCCGTGGTCTCGGCGACGTCATATCCCGAGACTCCGCCCAGCCCGTGCCCTGCGTCGAACAGGGTGACCAGGGACTTGGGGCCTGGGGAGAGGAAGTAGGGATCGGCGTGCCAGTCAGCGCCCGCGACCGTCAGGTGGGGTGAGTCGTCCTTGTCGCCAGCAACCACGAGCGCGGGCGTCGTCATCCTGGAGAAGTCGATGGTCGAGAAGAAGGCGTAGTTGTCGGCCGCGAACTTGCTGAGGGCATCGCCTCTGCCGGGCGCGGCGAGCAGCACGCCCGCCTTGATCCGAGGCTCGGAGAGGTTCACTTCCGTTCCGTCCTGGAGATCCTTGTGCCGCGCGCCGAGCAGCAGGCTCGCGGTGTGCCCGCCCATCGAGTGCCCGAGGACGGCCACCCTGCTCCGGTCCAGGCGGCCGGCGATGCCAGGGACGGCGCGCTCGATGGCGTCGAGCTGGTCGAGGATGCGCTTCATGTCCTCGGCCCGTGCTCGCCAGTACAGCGGCGCGTCGGGGTCACCGGGGCCGAGGGTGAGCGTCTTGGAGTCGAGATGGGTGGGCTGGATCACGACGAAGCCGTGCGCCGCCAGGAAGTGGGCGAGTGGGGCGTAGCCGTTCAACGAGGAGAGGTGGTTGGAGCGGCCGTGGCCGTGCGAGAGCAGCAGGATGGGCAGCTCGCTTCCAGTCACGGGCGCGGAGACTCGCACCTGGAGCTCGACGGCGCGGCCGGGCGCTGGCAGCACGACGGGACTGATGGAGAAGACGGGCGTGGGGGCGCCGGGGATGCGGGCTGCGGAAGTCGGTTGGCTCATGACGCGGATTTCCTTTCGTGGGCTCGGCGCGCGGCCAGCACGACTGCCCATGCGTTACCTCCACCCCTTTGTTACCGCCCACCGCGGCCCTCTGATTGGAAGGACCGGACATTTCATCGTTCCTTCCGTGCCGGCTTGAACGGCCACGGTGGACGCGTGAGAGTGCCGCTCACGATGGACTCCGCCGCCTTGACGTTCTCGCTCTCCCGCTTCGTCGAAGACGTTCGCGCGATCGTTCCGGTCGCTGGACACACACGTCACGAACGGCTGCCCGACGGAAGAACGACGCTTGTCTTTCGAGTGCTCGAGGAGGGCCGGAGAGGGGATGTGTGCGTCGCGGGTCCGCGAACGCGGGCGCTGTTCAAGAACACACCCGGCGTCGCGCGGGCGGTCATCGTTCAGTTCAAGCCGGGCTGGTCGTCGCCGCTGCTGGGCGTGGCGGCGAACACGCTGACGGACCAGATCGTCCCGCTAGAAGACCTCTGGGGCCGCTCGGGCGGCGACCTCTGCCTTGAGCTCCTCGCGGCGCGAAGACTGCCAGAGGTGATGGACCGGCTCGCCCATGCGCTCGCCCTGCGGATCCACCCGACATTCGAACCGGCATCGGCACGGCTCGCTCGCCGCGCGGTTCGCTTGCTCGAAGGCGACGAGGTTCAGGTGGAGAGCGTGGCGAAGCAGCTGGGTGTCACGTCGCGGCATCTTCGCCGCGCCTTCGCGGAGAACGTCGGCATCGGGCCGAAGGATTTCGCGCGGACCGTTCGCCTGCAGCGTGCCGTGCGGATGGCGGCGACCTCGAAGGAGTGGGGACGCATTGCCGCGGACGCGGGCTATTACGACCAGGCGCACCTCATCGCGGACTTCCGGGAGCTCGTCGGGCTCACACCGGGCGCCTTCCTGAAGCGTCCGGGGGTTCGGCCCGGCCCCAGCGGCGCCGAGGGGCCGATGAGGGCCGCTGGCGCCCCCTGAACACAAGCCTGGGCTCGCACGACTGGAGGGACAGGGGGCGGGCTGGCTGCGTGCTACTGCCTCCCGCCGGCGCGGCGTCCACCGTAGCCCAAGGAGGAGTTCCCATGTCCGTTCCCCAAAAGATCGTCACCTGCCTGTGGTGCAACAACAACGCGGAGGAGATGGTGGGTTTCTACACGTCCATCTTCAAGGACTCGAAGGTCCTGCGGGTCGCCCGTCACACGGAGGCAGGGCCCGGCCCCAAGGGCTCGGTGCTGACCATCGAGTTCCAGCTCGCGGGCCAGCAGTTCCTCGCGCTCAACGGCGGACCGCACTCCCCCTACACGGAGGCCATTTCGCTGAGCGTGAGCTGCGAGACGCAGGCAGAGGTGGATGGGCTGTGGGACAAGCTCATCGCGAACGGGGGCAAGCCGGCGCAGTGTGGCTGGCTCCAGGATCGCTTCGGGCTGTCCTGGCAGATCGTCCCCACGCTGATGCCGGAGCTGTTGCAGGACCCGGACGAGGCGAAGCGGGACCGCGTCATCCGCGCGATGATGAAGATGGTGAAGCTGGACATCGCCGCGCTGAAGCAGGCGGCGGAGGCGCGGTAGCCGACGCCGGGTCTCTTTGCCTCTCAGTAGGCCAGCCACCGCGCGGAGGACACCTTGTCCCCGAAGCTCCACTGGTTCAGGTTGACCTCGTGGAGCATGCCGTCGCCCACCAGGTCCTTGTAGCTGCCCCGGTAATTGGAGTCGTTGTAGAGCCGCACGCGATGGCCCGGCGGGATGCACCAGCGGACCGAGGAGGCCTTGTCGTTGAACTTGTCCACGTCGTCGAAGCGGGCCCAGTTCTTCAATCCCTGGTCCTCGTAGTCGAAGATGACGCCCCGGTCGCTGAAGTCGGAGTCGTCGTAGAAATCCACGTAGGCGCGCTGGAGATCGGCGTAGCAGAAGGCGTCCGCCCAGACGCCGCGGAACTCCACCATCTTCACCGTCGAGGCAGGACCGTCATCCGCGTGCTCGGTGGCGTAGAGGATGAGGCCGCGGTCGGGCCCCACGAAGAGGCCGGCGGCCGCGTCCAGGTTGCACTGCCGCGACCCGTCGTTGCTGCAGTACAGGTGCTTGGACGCGACGTGCTCGATGCGCATGTGGCCGTCGAGCTTCACCCGGTACAGGTGGGCGTAGTCGTCGCTCACCGCGCCCCAGCGCAACCCGCCCAGCCGCGTGCCCACCAGGTAGAGCTGTGAGTCATTGCAATCCGTCACGAAGTTGAGGCTCTGGAACGCGCCCCACTCCCCCTGCCCCAGCTCCGCCTTCTCCCAGAAGTCCACGCGCTGCCACTGATTGCTCGCGGAGCGGATGTCGGTTTCCGAGGAGCGGAAGACCTCCAGCGCCTCCGCGTCCGCCTGCCCGAGCAGCAGCAGGGAATGCCCGTCCGACAGCTTCGTGAGCGATGCCGTGCCCGCGTTCGAGGTGAGGCCCTGGATGTAGGCGTGGGGGCTCGGGTTCAGGCCCTGGCTGTAGTCGTAGAGCGCGACGCGGCCCAGGCCCGGCCCTTCCTCCAGGGGCAGGGCGAGGACGTTGCCCACCGCCTGCATGCCGCCGCCGTGGCGGTAGCCGCCTGGTGCCGGCAGCGCCGCCACCGCGACGTCCCCAACCGGAGGCGCGGTGTCCTCGGGCTGCTGGGGGGAGAGCGCCAGCCGGTTGGAGCGCAAGCGCCTCCCCTCCCCGTTGCGGCTCTCCATCCGCACCAGGTGCCCCACGTTCCCCAAGGCCGCGTCATCCCGCTTGGACACGACGAGGTAGCGGCCGGAGCCCAACGTCAGGCGCTGGATGCCTTGCCAGTGGTTGCTGCCCGGGTAGGCCACTTTGAGGTTGAACGGCCCGGGGTGGAAGCCCAGCGCCTCGCCGTGGTCCCGCAGTTGCTGGAAGCGCAGCGGCACGTCCGGGCTGCACAGGTTGCAGTCCGGGCTTCCCCAGGTGCAGGCGGTATCCCCTCCCAGCCCGACACTCAGGGAGGACGCCGCGCCACGGACCGCCACGTCAGGCCCGGGGGCCTCCGGTTCGCAACCGGCGAGCGTCAGCAACCCCGCCAACGCCAAGGCCGCGGCGGGCAAGCAACGACGATGAAGGTGGGACATGGGGTCTCCTATTATCATACGTCCCCGCCTGCCCGCGCCGGTCGCCCGGCTCCCGCACAGGAAAACCACCCTGATGTCGCCTCGCCACGGCCGCCTGCTTGTTTCAGGGCGTGATACACCGTGGCACCCGGGTGCGGTATGTTTCACCGGAAGCCGCTGACGCGATACCGCGTTCCCGGATACAGGGCGCTGGCCCTGCTCCTGCCGATTGAAACATCTCCTCTATGTACACCCTCGACGAATCACTCTGGCCGCTCGTCGTCGTCCAACGCAGCGACACCACGACGGACAAGGAGATGGAAAGCATTCTCCAGAGCCTCTCCAAGCTCATCAAGAGGCGCGAGCCCTATGTCCTGGTGATTGATTTCTCCCGGTCCCGTCCGCTGACCCATACACAGCGGATGATGCTGGCGGAGCACCAAACCCAGACCGCCGACCTGGCTCGCGATTACTGCAAGGGATTCTTCGTGGTGATCAACTCGGCCACCGCGAGACTCGCGAGGGCCGTCACCAGCTTCGTCCGGCCTTCCACGGATCAACATGAGGTGGTCGCGTCATTGGACGAAGCGCTCGAGCGCGCCGCGATCCGATTCGAGCAGGCGGGTGTGCACATGGGGGCCTTCATTGCCCGTACCCAGGCGCTGCGGCAGAAGTCCAGTCCCGCCACGAGCGGCGCGGGCGCCCGTCACGATTGAAGCCCGGAGTCGGGAAGGCCCTCCCGTACCGGTGGTGACACGGAGGGCCCGCGGCGTGGAAGCTCCACCGTGAAGGTGGCTCCACGCCCCGTCTCGCTTTCGACCCGAACCGACCCGCCCAGCCGTTCGACGAGCTGGTTCACGATGTGGAGGCCCAATCCCAGCCCTCCATAGTGGCGTGACGACACCGCGCGCTCGAAGGCCCGGAAGATCCGCACGTGCCGTTCCGCTGGGATTCCAATGCCCTGATCCCGCACCTCCAGGCGGGCCGTCACGGCGTCGCCCTCGACCCGGATTTCAATGGGCCTGCCCTCCCCATACTTGATGGCATTCGAGAGCAGGTTGGTGACGATCTGATCGAGCCGCGACCGGTCCCACACGCCCGGCATGGGAGTGTCGGCGTGAACCAGGAGCCGGGTTCCCGAGGTGGCCAGCTCGGGGGCGAAGCGCGCCGCGATGTCCCGGACCAGCGCGGCGAGATCCACCTCTTCGAGTTCGAGGTCCAGCCGTCCGGCATGGATGCGTGAGACATCGAGCAGCGTGTTGACGAGCTTCGCCATCCGCTTCGCCTGGCGTTCGATGACTTCGAGCGAGTGGGTCACGGTCTCCACCGGCGCGGTTCGGAGCGATCCCGTCCGGGTGAGGCGCATCAAGCCCTGCACGGACAACTGGAGGGACGTGACCGGGGTCTTCAGCTCGTGGGAGGCAATGGAGAGGAACTCGTCGCGAAGCCCAATCGCCATCTGGGCCTGTTGATACAGGCGGGCGTTGTCCACGGCCATCGCCGCGCGGCGGCCCAGCTCCTGTGCGAGGGCGAACTCGGCCGGGCCGTAGCGGCCGCCGGCCTCCGAGCGGGCCAGGGTGATGGCGCCGAGCGTATGGCCCCGTGCGAGCAGCGGGACCGACATCCAGGATTCGAACTCGACAACTCCCGCCTCCCCCTGGCTGTCTTTCATGCACCCCAGTGCCGCGGAGGGGCAACCCTCCGGGAAGAACTCTGGCTCGCCGAGGCGGAGCACCCTTCCGGGCCCATGTGCCGCGTTGAGGTCGGGTGGCGAGCAGAGGACCCTCGCCGGTGACATGGCGCGGAGCGCTTCGGAGCGGGCCTCGGTGATCCGCTGGAAGGACTGGTCCGCGTCCAGGAGATCGACCGTGCACCAGTCGGCGAAGCGCTGGACGGTCAGCGCGGCCACGCTGCGCAGTGCGTCCTCGGGAGCGAGCTCGCCAGCGAGCAGACCGGAGGCTTCCGCCAGGAGCGCGGATCTCGCCTCCTGCTCCTCGGCCCGGGCACGCGCCTGCTGCTCTCGCTGAAAGGTCTGGTCGCGCTCCTGCTCGGCCCGCCGTTGCTCGGTGATGTCGATGCCGGTGCCGATGACGTACTCAACCGCTCCCGTCTCGCCGCGCAGGACGTTGCTGGACCAGGAGATGAGGCGGAGCTCTCCCTCCCGTGTCAGCCAGTGGCTCTCATACTGTTCGTGCCCCTGGCCCGCCGCGAGCACGGCGTAGTTCGCCTCGACCCGCTCCCTTTCCTCCAGGGGCTGGAGCCGCTTCCAGAAATGCGCGCCGCGGAGCTCCTCGAAGGAGTAGCCCGTCATCTCCTGGCACGCCCGGTTGAAGCGAACGATCCGTCCTTCCGGATCCAGGACGATCACCAGTGCGCGGGCCGTGTCGAGGACCGCCGAGCTGAAGTCACGCTCGCGCTGGAGGTCCCGCTCCGTGCGCTGCCGGGCGGTGATGTCCCGGAAGTAGACGGCCCGCCCATAGTAGACACCGTCCGCGCTCACCACCGGGGCGTTGTACTGGTCGAACACCCGGCCATCCTTGAGTCGAAGCTCGTCGTGTCCCGACGTGTGGACGTGTTCGAAGAAGGAGGCTGCGCGCGCCAGGAATCTGGCGGGCTCCTCCACGAGCCGCGAGATCGCACGGAGCAAAAGCGCGTTCGACGCGGATTGGATCTCCTCCTCCAGTCCCCACATCTCCACGAAGCGGCGGTTGTGGGTGAGGATCCTCCCGTCCGGAGAGGCGATCAGGATGCCCTCGACGGAGGCTTCACTCAGGGACTCCAACAGCGTCTTCTGCTGGTGGAGATCGCGTTCGCTGTCCAGGGTTCGCGCGAAGAGCTGCCGGTGGATGAGCGCGGTGCGCAGGACGCGTCCAAGGCGCTCCACCATGCCGCGGTACTGCCGCGGCAGATGCGGCTCGCGGTCGAAGTACAGCAGCAGCGCGCTGGAGACATGCCCCGCGCCCGGCCCGGAGTCCGTGATGGGAACGGACCAACGCACGAGTCCCGGCGATGCCAGCTCCGGATAGGGCAGCTCCAGCTCGGCAGGCCCGCGCGCCAGGGGGGACTCGGAGGGACACGGAATCGGGAGCTGTCGGGATGCGGTGGAGAGTCCGCTCGTGCCCTGAAGACGGACCCGGCCCTGCGCATCCGTCTGGAGCCAGAGGGCGACCATGCACCCCAATCGCTCCGCGACCCGGTCCAGGAATGAGTCGGCGGGCTTGTTCGGATCCAGCAGGTCGAGGGCCGCGACGGTGAGCTCCTGGAGCACGCTCAGCAGCGCGAGGCGCTCCTCGGTGACCTTGGGGTCCACGTCCGCGCAGTGCTCCTCCATGCACCACCCCGTCCCCTCACGCCGGAAAGGCGAGCACCACCGCCGTTTTGTTGTGGAACTGGGGAACCCCTCCCC
>NZ_RAWD01000023.1:0-51631 GCF_003612065.1 Corallococcus sp. CA047B | reverse complement strand
GGGCAGGGCCACCGGAAGGGGAGGGGGCGGGGCCGTGGGAAGCGCGGTCACCGCGTCGGCGCCAGCATAGCCCAGGGCCAGCTCGCGCTGGATGACCTCCCACACGGAGCGGCGGGTGAGCAGCTCGCCGTGGGCCACGCCGGAGACCTCCACGTTGAAGACGTTGGGCTGGCCGTTCACGTCCAGCACGGAGGAGGGGAAGAGCGCCACCGCGTCGTCGCGCGAGTAGATGGACGTGAGGCGCACGTGGCGCGGGAAGGCGCCTTCACCCAGGCGCTTGATGAAGGGCGACACGGGCGTGAGCTGCCACATGCTGCGGCTGAACCAGCCGAGCGTCGCGCACCCCAGGTAGGCCATGCGCGTGCCCCGGTGCGGCGTGCCCAGCGTGATGAGGCTGCGCACACGGGTGTCTCCGCCCAGGCGCTTCACGTAGTACGTGCCGATGAGGCCGCCCTTCGAGTGCCCGATGATGGTGAGCGGCCCCATCTCCGGGTGGCGCTCGTAGAGCCGGTCCACCTTGCCCTGGACCTTGCGCGCCAGCTCGTCGATGCGGTGCGTGTTGAAGCGGTCCATCGTGCCGCCCAGGTGGATGGACCAGACGCAGTAGCCCTCGCGGCGCAGGCGGTGCTCCAGCACCTCCAGGACGCGGCGGGTGCTGAAGAAGCCGTGCAAGAGGAGCACCGGCCGGGGACAGCGCTTGAAGTCCGTGCGCCGCACCACCTGGTTGCCGCGCGGATCCAGGTCCAGGTAGCTGGTCAGGTACTTCAACTGACACTTCATCTTCCGGTACTGCATCACGAACGGATTCATGGCCGCCCCCGTCCCGCCCTGGCGGTGCGTGGATCGCCGCCCTCGACACGGGGCAAAGCTAGGGAGCGCTGGTCGCCCCGGCTTGGATCAGCCCGGGGCGTCTGTCCGCTTTCAGTCGGTGAAGTGCTGGAGGAAGTTGAGCAGCACCCGGTGCGCGAGCGGTGTGGGCGCGATGCCGGACAGGAGCCGGGGAACGAACTCCCCTGGGGCCGCCCCGCGCTCCTGGGCGAGCGCGTCCAGCTTCTCCTCCCGGGCCAGGATGACCGCGCGCATGGCGTCCGTGGGCATCTCCGGGTGGAACTGCACGCCGCGCACGTTGGGGCGGAACGCGATGGCTTGGTGCGCGGTGTTGGCGTTGCCCGCGAGCACCGTGGCGCCCTCGGGCAGCCGGGTGACGATGTCCTCGTGCGTGGCCTGGACGGCGAAGCGCTCCGGCAGGCCGGCGAAGAGCGGATCCGCGCGGCCTTCATCCGACAGCGTCACCTCCACGGTGCCCGTCTCGCGGCCCTGGGGATTGCGTGACACCTTGCCGCCGTACTGTTCAGCGAGCAGCTGTTGGCCAAAGCACACGCCGAGCACGGGGATGCCCTGCTCGCCCGCCTCCACCATGAAGGCGCCGGCGCGCTCCATCCACGGCTCGCGCTGCGTCACGGACAGGGGAGAGCCCGTCATCATCACCGCGTCATAGCCGCGCGCGTCCTTCGGCAGGGGCGCGCCCTGGTGCACGGGGAGGATGTCGAAGCGTTGGCCGGACAGTCCGATGGTTTGCAGAAACCACCGGTCGTAGTCGCCTACCGATAGCCGCACGGACTCCGCCGCGTCGCCGGCTTTCAGGAGCAGGACGTTCTTCATGGGGGCAGCTTGCCGCGTCATGGGGCCATTCCTACCGTGTCCTGCCGTCCGTGTCCGGTGCCCGCCATTCCAAAATCGCCCGCGCGCCGTGCTCACCCAAAGGCTTCGCCATGACCGACGCTCGTTCGCTCACTCCCAAGCTCCCTGTGCTCAAGCTGCTCATCGACGGGCAGCATGTGGACCCCATCGAAGGGGGCACCTTCGCGGTGACGAACCCCGCCACCGGCCAGAAGCTGTGTGACGTGCCCGCCGGCACCGCCGCGGACGTGGACCGCGCCGTGAAGGCCGCGCGCCGCGCCTTCGAGTCCGGCCCCTGGGGGAAGATGACCGGCCGCGAGCGCGGCAAGCTCATCCGCAAGCTGGCGGACCTGCTCTACGAGCGCCGCGAGGAGTTCGCGCTCGTCGAGTCGCTGAACAACGGAAAGACCTTCAAGGACGCCATCCGGGGCGACGTGGCACCGGGCGCCGCCACGCTCGCGAACTTCGCGGACATGGCCAGCACCATCATGGGCGAGGTGCTGCCCGTGGACGGCCCGTTCCACACCTACGCGCTCAAGGAGCCGGTGGGCGTGGTGGGCGCCATCATCCCGTGGAACTACCCCACGTGCATGCTCGGCTGGAAGCTGGGGCCCGCGCTGGCCTCCGGCTGCACGGTGGTGGTGAAGCCCTCTGAATACACGCCGCTCACCGCGCTGAAGCTGGGCGCGCTGGCGCTGGAGGCGGGCTTCCCGCCGGGCGTCATCAACATCGTGACGGGCCTGGGCGACCCCGCGGGTGAGGCGATTGCCCGGCACCCGGACGTGGACAAGATCTCCTTCACGGGCTCCGGCCGCACCGCGCGCCGGTTGCTCCAGGCGTCCGCCGCGAGCAACCTGAAGAAGCTGACGCTGGAGCTGGGCGGCAAGAGCCCGCAGATCATCTTCGCGGACGCGGACTTCGACCGCGCGGTGGAGGCGTGCTTCTGGGGCATCTTCGGCAACAAGGGGGAGACGTGCAACGCGGGCAGCCGCGTGCTCGTGCACGAGAACGCCTACGAGCCCTTCGTCGCGAAGCTCGCGGAGAAGGCGCGCGCGCTGAAGGTGGGCGATCCGCTGGATGCGTCCACGGAGATGGGCGCGCTGGTGAGCCAGAAGCAGATGGAGATGGTGCTGGGCTACATCGAGAGCGGCAAGCAGCAGGGCGCGAAGCTGCTCGCCGGTGGCTCCCGCGACACGGAGGGCTTCAAGGCGAAGGGCTGCTTCCTGAAGCCCACCATCTTCGGCGACGTGAAGCCGGACATGAAGATCGCCCAGGAGGAGATCTTCGGGCCGGTGCTGAGCTGCCTGCGCTTCCGCGACGACGCGGAGGCGATGGCGATTGCGAACAACACGCCCTACGGCCTGGCCGCGTCCATCTGGACGGGCGACGTGGCCAAGGCGCACGCGCTGGCGAAGCAGGTGAAGAGCGGCGTGGTGTGGATCAATTGCTTCAACGAGTTCGACGACGCGGCCCCCTTCGGTGGCTACAAGGAATCCGGCTGGGGCCGGGACCTGTCCCACTTCGCGCTGGATGGCTACCTCCAGACGAAGGCCGTGTGGACGAAGCTGCCGTCGCCCTGAAGCCCGCGCCGTCCTCTTGCGCTGCGTTCCACCGAAGCAATCCGAATGACGAAAAGGAAGGTCCCGATGGCGTCGCGTCCCAAGGCCAAGGTGCTCACCCATCCGGCGATGGCCCGCCGTGTCCGCGCGAAGGAGAAGGGCCCGGGCACGGAGCGCGCGGCGGCCGGTCAGCCGGGAGACCTGGAGTCCACGCGTCGGTGGATGGAGGAGCGCAACGTCCGCAAGGTGAAGGTGGGCGCGGTGGACGTGGATGGCGTCTGGCGCGGCAAGTACATCTCCCTGGAGAAGTTCTTCAGCGCCGCGAAGAGCAACATGGGCTTCTGCGACGTCGTCTTCGGGTGGGACCTGGGCGATGAGCTGCTCGACAACACCAAGGTGACGGGCTGGCACACGGGCTACCCGGACACGCCCGCGAAGGTGGACCTGTCCACCGCGCGCATCATCCCGTGGGAGCCGGACACCGCGGCGTTCCTGCTCGACTTCGTGAACCCGGACGGCACGCCCTTCGAGGCGAGCCCCCGCCAGTTGCTCCAGAAGATGGGGCAGCGCGCGCGCAAGCTGGGCTTCCTGCCGAAGTTCGGCTCCGAGTACGAGTTCTTCCTCTTCAAGGAGAGCCCGCAGAGCCTGCACGACAAGGGCTTCCAGGGGCTCACGCCGCTGACGCCGGGCATGTTCGGCTACTCGTGGCTGCGCACGTCCATGAACGCGCCGCTGGTGCACGCCATCATCGACGGCTGCAACGCGTACGGGCTCAACATCGAGGGCTTCCACACGGAGACGGGCCCCGGCGTCTTCGAGGCCGCCATCCGCTACGACACGCTGGAGCTGGCCGCGGACCGCGCCGCGCTGTTCAAGACGGTGGTGAAGGAGATCTGCGCGCGCCACGGCGTGGCCGCGTGCTTCATGGCGAAGGTGGACCCCAAGCTGCCCGGCTGCTCGGGCCACGTGCACCAGTCGCTGTGGAACCTGAAGGGTGAGGACAACCTCTTCCACGACCCGTCCCAGAAGCACGGGATGAGCAAGCTGATGCGGCACTACATCGGCGGGCAGGTGGCGCTGATGCCGGAGCTCACCGCGCTCTACTGGCCCACCATCAACAGCTACAAGCGCAGCGTGGAGAACACCTGGGCGCCCACCACCGCGACGTGGGGCCTGGAGAACCGCACCTGCGCCATCCGCGTCATCGGCGACAGCGGCAAGTCCATGCGCATCGAGTACCGCCAGCTGGGCGCGGACATGAACGCGTACATCGGCATGGCGGCCAGCCTGGCCGCGGGCCTGTGGGGCATCGAGAATGAAATCGAGCCGCCGGCGCCCGTGCTGTCCAACGCCTACGAGGCGAAGAACACGAAGCCGCTGCCCCGCACGCTCAAGGACGCGGTGGCGCTCCTGAAGAACAGCGAGCGCGCGAAGGAGTTGCTGGGCGAGGGCTTCGTCGACCACTTCGTGCGCACCCGCGAGTGGGAGGTGCGCCAGTACGAGCGGGCGGTCACCTCCTGGGAGCTGCAGCGCTACCTGGAGCTCATCTGAAGGAGGACCTTTCCATGAAGCCTTTCGACATTCCCACGGAGCCTCGCGTCACCGAGATGTCCTGGCCCACGCGCATCGTGTTCGGCGCGGGCGCGCTCCAGCGACTGCCCGCGCACGCGGCGCGGTTGAGCATGAAGCGCCCCCTGCTGGTGACGGACGGGGGCGTGGTGAAGGCGGGGCTCGCCGCGCGCGTGACGGACGTGCTCAAGGCCGCGGGCCTGGACTGCGCCGTCTACGACCGCGTGGAGCCCAACCCCACCGAGCGTGACGTCTTCGCCGGCCTGGAGGCGTACCGCGCCCACAAGAGCGACGGCATCATCGCGCTGGGTGGTGGCAGCGCGCTGGACGCGGGCAAGCTGGTGCAACTGCTCACGACGCACGAGCCGCCGCTCAGCCGCTACGACGACGCGAAGGGCGGCGACCAGTACGTGCGCGACGACCTGCCGCCGCTCATCGCCATTCCGACGACCGCGGGCACGGGTTCCGAGGTGGGGCGCTCCGGCGTGGTGACGCTGGCGGACACGGGCCGCAAGACGGTCATCTTCAGCCCGTACCTGCTGCCGAAGGCGGCCATCATCGACCCGGAGCTGACGCTGGGCCTGCCCCCGTCCGTGACGGCGGCCACGGGCATGGACGCGCTCACGCACTGCATCGAGGCGTACCTGGCCAACGGCTTCCATCCGCTCGCGGACGCGGTGGCCATCGACGGGGTGATGCGCGTGGGCCGCTCGCTGGAGACGGCGGTGAAGGAAGGCCGCGACCTGGTGGCGCGCACGGACATGATGGCGGCGGCGATGGAGGGCGCGATGGCCTTCCAGAAGGGCCTGGGCGCGAGCCACGCGCTGGCGCACGCGCTCACGCCCATCTCCGGGGTGCCGCATGGGCTCGCGAACGCCATCGTCCTGCCGGTGGTGATGGAGTTCAACCGCGCGGCATGCACAGCGCGGCTGGCACGCATCTCCACCGCGCTGGGGGACACGTCCAACGCGCGGGAGGAAGTGCTCGCGGGCAACGCCATCGAGCGCGTGCGCAAGCTGGCGGCGGCCATCGGGATTCCCACGCGGCTGCGCGACGCGGGCGTGCAGGAGAAGGACCTGGAGCACATCGCGCAGAAGGCGTTCCTGGATGCTTCACACCAGGGCAATCCGCGCGCTGTCACGGAAGCGGACCTGCTGGCCATGGCCCGCGAGGCGTACTGAAGCCGTCTTCACGCCGCGCGCATTTCAGATTGTTTTCTGCGGGGCCGCTCCGAGGGGAATCGGGGTGGCCCCGCGTGCTTGGGGCCGTTGAATCAACCGGGCCCCCCTGCGTCAGAAGGTTCAGAACGCAGCACAACGCGGTTCACGGAGGCGGTCATGAAGGCGATGCTCAAGAAGGTGATGGTGGTGGTGGCGCTCGTTGCCAGCAGCCCGGTGATGGCCCAGAACGTCCACGGAGCCTCTTCTCTCGTGAGCCGCCAGGCCCAGAGCCGCATGGAGCGCGAGCGTCAGGAGCGCGAGCGGGTGGCCCGGCTGGAGCGCGAGCGGCAGGAGCGTCAGCGTCAGGAGCGCGAGCGTCAGGCCCGCATGGAGCGCGAGCGTCAGGAGCGGGAACGGCAGGCGCGGTTGGAGCGGGAACGCCAGGAGCGCGAGCGGGTGGCCCGGCTGGAGCGCGAGCGTCAGGAGCGCGAGCGGCAGGCGCGGATGGAGCGGGAGCGGCAGCAGCGCGAGCGTCTGGCTCAGCGCGGCGGCTGGAGCAGCTCGAAGTCCAACGGCGGCTGGCTGAACTGATCCGGTACGAGGACCTCTCACCGGATGCCACGCACTGAAGCGGTACCGAAGCCCGGGGGCGGGTCATCCACCCTCGGGCTTCGTCGCGTCCGGGGTCAGTCGTCCACGGGCTCCACGAGCTCCATGCTGCCACCGCCACTCACGGGGCCGGTGCCTCCGTCGGACGTCACCACACCGCCCGCGCCAACCACGCCGCCGGTCATCTCCGGCTCGCCCGTCTCGGGGACGAACTCCAGCGTCTCCACGAAGACGCGTCCCGGCAGGCGCATGTCCATGGCGGTGACGCGCTCCTTGTCGCGCAAGTCGTAGAGCTGCTGCGCCACCGGGCCCGCCTGCACGCGCTCGTCGGAGAAGAAGACGTAGACGCGCACCTTCCCCTCCTGCACGGGGATGCGGAAGCTGGTGTTCGCGACGGGCCTGTTCGCGTCACAGCGGATGGAGCGGTTCTCCCGCGTGAGCGTGAGCTGCCGGATGACGCCCTTCTCGGACATCGTGTACAGCAGGCAGTAGGGCAGCTGGCCCGCGGAGGGGATGACCTCCATGGTCGCCGCGCCCGTCTTCTTCAACTGGACCCGCGCGGATTTGTCGGGCGTCTTCGCCTCGTTGCAGGCCGCGCCCAACGCGAGCACCGCCACCAAGACCGTCCAGCGCGTCATGTGTCCCTCCTCAGGGAGCTTGGATTGGCGCAACGTCCCCAATCCTACCCCGGGCCTACGCCCTCCAGTCCGTCGCGGTGTTCGCGAACGCACGTGCGCCCGCCGAGTGCACGGTCGTGCACATGGCTGCCTGCGTCATCGCGGCGCGGAGGCCTGGTCGGGGCGCTGGTAGACGATGACCTGTGGGGTCTCGTCCAGGTACAGCCCGGTGACGGGCGTGCGCGTGCCGAAGGCCTGCCACGTGAGGAACTCGTGCTCGCGGAACTCCTGGTGGTACTGGTACGCGACGATGTCCGCGTCGAACGGGCTGTTCACCGCTCGCACGTCGGGACGCAGCATCCCGTTGCGCTGGTAGTCGCGGAACGAGAAGCCGTTCACCTCGTGCAGGTAGATGCGCGCGCCCGGCTTCGCGTGTTCGTTGATCCACGGCAGCACGCCGGTGACGTGGCTGGACCAGAACTGCCGCTGCATGCCGAGCGTCGCGGCGCCTGCCTGTCCCCCCGCCAGCTCCGAGTACGCCGCCGTCCCATAGGGGAACACGTGCACCAGGGCCAGCAGCGCGGGCAGGAGCAGCAGCGCGAACACCGGCACCGTCACGGCGAAGGACGGCAGGGAAGGGCGCCGCGTCTTCAGCACCTCCCAGAGCGCGAAGCAGCCCCGCGCCACTGCCGCGCCCGCGAGGATGCCCAGGAAGGGCATGGACGGGAACCAGTGCTTCACGCCGCCGAAGTGCGGCACCTGCGGGTGGCTGATGACCAGGATGGACGTCACCGCGTTGACGCCCACCAGGGCCTCGGTGGCGGTGGGCATCCGCACCCAGTCGCGCGTGCGAGCGCTCAGGCTCAACAGCGCGCGGCCCACGAGCGCGAGGAACCCCGTCACCATGGGCGCGAAGAGGCTGGTGGGTACCGTCAGTGCCGTCTTCACGAGGACGTAGGTGAGCGGGAAGGGCGGCCCGCGCATCAGCGTGCCCAGGTAGAACCAGGCGTAGTGGTTGTGCGTCGCGTGGAAGGCCAGGTACCACGCCGTGCGGTCCACCGGCGCGTGCCACAGGTAGGGCCAGTGCAGGTAGAAGAGCACGGGGCCCAGCACCGCCATCGCCGCCACCGGCACCAGCGCCCGCGTCACGGGCGCGCTCACCGGGGCCAGGTCGCGCAGCAGCCACACACTGCCCACCGCGAGCCCCACGAAGAACAGCGTGTGCGGGCTCAAGAGCAGGAACTTCTTCTGGAAGGCCTCGCCTCCGCCCAGCGCGACGACGAGCAGGCCGTAGAGCACCGCCACCGCCGCGAACAGGCCCACGAAGCGCCCCAGCCGCACGCGGGCCTCCGGCACGCCGTCGCTCACGGTCCACGCGCGCCACAGCGCGAAGGGCGTCAGCACGAACGGCAGGAACAGGGCGTTGTGCTTCGTCGCCAGCGCCAGCCCGAACGCCACGCCGCACGCGATGCCCCAGCGGGTGTCCTCCAGCGCGCGCCAGAAGCAGTACACGACGAGCAGCCACATCGCGGCCACCGGCATGTCGAAGCACGCCAGCTCCGCGTTGAAGTACTGCCGGGGCACCAGCAGGAAGGAGAGGGCGGCGAACAGCCCCGCGGCGCGGCCGTACAGCGCGCTGCCAAAGAGGAAGCACAGCGCGGGCACCAGCGCCGCCATGGCGAACGCGGGGATGCGGAAGGCCAGCGCGTCGCGCAGGCCCAGGCCGTCGTGGAAGAGCAGGTGGCTCAGCCCGAACAGCGTCTTCATCAGCACCGGGTGCTCGTGGTTGTAGTCCCACGCGCGCACGATGGCGCTGTCGGTGAACGCCTGCGCGGGCGCTCGCACCAGCAGCCGGAACCAGCTTGAGTAGCCCTCCGCCGCCGCGAAGTAGACGCTCTCGTCGCGCGTGAAGCCCACCGCGGCCTCGGTGCTCCACAGCGCCGCGAAGGCCAGCGCCCACAGCACCCAGGCCACGAGCTTCTCATCGCGCGTCGCTGCCCGGCCTGTCATGGACGCACCCCCACTGCCGGCTCCAGCGCCATCACGTCCAGGCACACCTGCCGCGACTCCGCGTTGTCCGCCTGCACCCAGACCTTCACCGTGCGCGCGGGGCCGGGCGGCAACACCACCTCCGCCTTCTGCACGCCCTCACGGCCCGGGGGAATGGGCACGTCCAGCAGCCGCTGGCCGCTGGCCGCGTCGTCCACGCCCAGGTGCGCGGTGCTCAGGCGCGGGTCCTTCGGGTGCGCGAACTCGAAGATGATGCCGCCCTCCATCCGCAGGCCCAGGCCGGAGGGGACGCCGTCGAACTCCGCCACCAGCCGCTGCGGCCCACCGGGCGCGTGCATCCAGAGGCAGTTCCGGGGCTCGTAGAGGATTTCGTGCCACTCCCGCGCGACGTACAGGTGCGGCGGCCCCGGGCAGCGGTGCACGCGCCCGTCGAAGGGGCAGTCCGTGCGCGCTCCGTCCGGCTGCTCCAGGTACACGCGCGCGCGGCTCACGACTTCGGACGCCACCCAGTGCCGGGGGCGGTGGTGGCCGTTCTCATAGAGGCGCAGCGACAGCGTGCCCAGGCGCGCTTCGGGCCCCAGCGCCTTGCGTCCGGGGAGGAAGGCCGCCTCGAACGCGCCGACATCCGAGCGGGGCAGCTCCGGCTGGCCCAGCACCCAGAGGCGCGGGTGTTCGCTCAGGTCCGCCTTGTCGGAGTCGAGCCACCCATGCACGGGCAGGTTGGACGGCACGAAGAGCCGGGCGCGCTCGGTCCACCAGGGGAACAGCAGCACGCCGTCCCCGGGGCGTGCGTCGCGGGCCAGCACTTCCGCCACGGCGCGCTCATCCGCGTCCGTGGGGAGCCGGCCCGGCAGCCTCAACTGGAAGGCGAGGCACAGGAGCGCGACGAGCAGCAGGCCCCCCAGCTCCACGAGGGGCAGGGCGCGCAGGAGCCTAGGACTTGGCAAGACGGATCTTCTGCTCGCTCTTTTCGCGGCAGAAGGTGCAGAAGATGTGGTCGCCCTGGTTGAAGGACGGCGTCCAGGGTGGATACATCGAGCAGCGCGGATCCAGGCAGTGGTGCAGCTCCCAGAGCGTGCCCAACTGGTGCAGCGCGTGGCGCGCGATGGGCTTGAAGTCCTTCTCCAGGTCCTTGAAGGGCGCGATGGTGAGCACCGCCCGGTCCTTGCCGTAGCGCGCAAAGCCCGTCGTCGGGGCCTTGCCGCTGAGCAGCTCGCGGTCCTTCAGCTTGCGCGAGGTGAGCAGCAGCACCTTGTCGTCCTTGTAGGCCCGGACGCCCTTCACCTCGTCCAGCAGCTTCTCGGCGTCCAGGGGCTCGGACATGCCCGCGGGTGCCTCCGCGGGGCCGCTGTGCTCGCTGCCCACGCCGAAGGCCGTGTAGAGCGTGCGGTTGAACTTGGCGAGCTGCTTGTCGTCGAAAGGGTCCAGCGTCACGACGCGAATCACGGGGCGTCACCTCGGCGGGAAGGCCCTCGCGGTGCCGGGCGCGCGGACTGACGCGACGCGGGCGGCCGGGAGGGCCGGAAGGTCCTGCGGTTCACTCGTCCTCGGCCGGCTTGGCCTTGGGCGGACGACCCCGCTTCTTCGGGGCGGCGGGTTCAGCGCTCTCCGCCGCCACCTCGGGCTTCGGCTTGGGCGGGCGGCCGCGCTTCTTCGGGGCGGCGGGCTCGCCACCTTCGTCGGCGGGCTTGGCCTTGGGCGGACGGCCGCGCTTCTTGGGCGCCTCGTCGGAGCCCTCCTCGCTGGCTTCGCCTTCCTCTTCCGAACCTTCCTCGGCGGACTCCTCCTCGGGCTCGGCCGGCGGCTCCTCGTCCGAGGGCAGGTCCAGCTCTCCGCCCTCCAAGCCCATGAGGTCGCCGTCGAGGTCCATGTCGTCCTCGTCGCCTCCGGGCCGGGCGAACTCGGCGGCGGTGCGCTTGGGGCGCTCGCGGCCGGGCGGGAAGAGGACGATGTCGATGGAGTCCTCGGCGTTGGCCTCGGCGGTGCCCAGCGCGGCGGCGACCTCCGACACCAAGAGGTGCCGGGCGTTGTCGTAGAGCTCACGCTCCTTGGTGGGCAGTGGACGCAGCTCGCTCAGGACCTGGAGGCCCTTGACGACCTCCGCCAGGCCCAGGATTCCGCCCTGGGTCATGCGGTCCAGGTTGGTGCGCGCGCGTTGCTTCCAATCCAGGTCGGCCTTGTCGCTGTCCGAGCGCAGGAAGGAATAGATCTCCTCCACGTCGGCGACGCTCGCGACCTTGCGCACGCCAATGGAGACGATCTTGCCTTCCGGCACCATGACGACGGCGCCGTCTTCCTCCCGGCGCATGGTGACGAACGTGAGCTTCTGCCCCGCCACCTCCTTCACATCGATGGCGGCGACGCGACAGACCCCCTGGTTGGGGTAGACGACCCGGTCTCCAACCTGGAGCTGGAGTGCAGCGGACCCTTCTGGCATGGCCCCCTCGTGGGCGGGTGTGATGAGCACCGAAGCGAGCGCCGGTCGTAGCACCGTGCCCCGCCGGATGCCACGAGATTACCGGGGAAGCTTTGTCATCCGTGCGGCATTGCGCTGTGCTTCCAACAACCGGCCCATGACCTCGTGTGCCTGGGCGTCCAGGACAGCGTCGATCTGGGCATCGGTCGGTCCCTCGTCCGCCATGCCTCCAGGTTGGGCATCCACGCGGGCGGAAAGTCCCACCGTCCCCACCACCGCGATTCCCAGCGCCAGCACCGCCGTCAGCTTCTTCATGAGCGTCCTCCGTTGCGGCGCAAGGGTAGGGGCGACGCCCGGATGATCAATTTTTCGGCAACAGGTCGCTTGCGCCCTGTAGCGGCCCGTGGCGCGCTACTGGTGCAGCGGCGCCACCGGCGTGACCTCCAGCGTGAGGCCGCCGGTGTTGTCGTCCGGGTCGTCGTCAGGGAACGCGAGCCGCAGCCAGCGCGCGCCCCGAATCACCGTGGGCCGGTTGACCTCCAGCACCTCCAGCGTGCCGGGCGCGGTGAGCGGGGAGTCCCCCTCGCCGTGCAGCGCGAGCACCTGATCCACCGCGCCGCCGCTGAAGCCCCGCGTGCGCGCCGGATCCGCGGCGGCCCGCACGACGACGCGGTAGGTGGTGGAGGCATCCAGCTCCCGCAGCGTGAAGCCTTCGTGGGGCGGGAGCGAGACAGCGTGGCGACGCGCGTCCAGCAGCAGGGTGGTGATGGCGCCGCTGGCCTGCTCGCGCACGTGCACCTGGAGGGCGCCGCGGTTGTCGTAGGCGCGCCCGTCCCACAGGAACACGTAGAGGACGGAGGCGTTCTGCACCAGCACCTCGTCCGTGCCCACCACGCCGAAGCTGTCGCGCGCGGGCAGGGCCGCGCCTCCTTCCAGGAAGTACGCCGCCTGGGTCACCGGCATCGGTCCCCCCAGCGACACGTGCCCGTTGGCGCGCAGGCCGTACGTGCGGGAGGGATCCAACCGCATGCGCGCCGCGGCGGACGGGGGCACGCGGAAGGCATGCGCGTCCGCGCTGAGCATGAAGGGCCCGCCGGAGCGATAGAGGGCGTCGGGGGACTCGAGGCGGGTGAGGGCTCGCGCCGCCGCCGGGCGCTTCGGCGTCAGGCGGGCATGGACCGCGAGCGTGGTGCCGCGCTCGGCCTTCACGCGCTGGTTCCAGGGCACCATGCCCGGCAGCGACACCTCCAGCATGTGTTCGGTGTCCGCCTGGAGCTGGGTGACGAGCGTGGGCGTCGTCTCCTTCAGCTCCCGGCCGTCCACGCGGATGGTGGCGCCCGCGGGCGAGGAGCTGAGCTCCACCGCGAAGGAGTTCGTGCCTCCCACGAGCAGGCCCATCCACATGGCCAGCAGCGCGGCCACCACCGGAGCGCCGCGCAGCGCCCAGCCTCGCAGCGTGCGGGGCCACGCGGGTTGCAGGGGCGACGACGGGGCCTGTGTGGGCAACGGCTGCGGCGGCAGGGGCTGCGTGATGACGTCGCCCCGGGGCTCTCCGTGCGGCACCGGCGTGGGGTGTCGGGGCGAGTCCGGCGGCGTCTGCACCGGGGGCGGCTCCGCCACGCCGCTCCAGCGGCCCACCTTGGCGATGAACTCCCGGGGCAGCTGCACGGGCCGGCCGGCGTCCACCAGCTCCGGCTCGAAGAGGTAGCCCATGAAGTGGCCCAGCTCGCTCTGGGACACGTCCGGCGCGGTGACGTGGAGCTGCCGCGCCAGGGCCTCCGCGAAGGCCTGCGCGGTGGGGTAGCGCTGCTCCGGGCTGGTGGCCATCGCGGTGAGCAGGATGCGCTCCAGCGCGGCGGGGATGCCCGGCGTCCACTCGCGCGGACGGGGGAAGTCACCTTGCGAGATTTTTCGCAGCACGTCCGGCAGCGCGCCCTCGAAGGGCCGGCGCCCGCAGAGCATCTCGTAGAGGACCGTGCCGGCGGCGAACACGTCGGTGCGCGCGTCCAGCGGCTGGCCCCGGGCCTGCTCCGGCGCGAAGTAGACGTACTTGCCCTTGGCCGCGTCGTTCTTCGTCTCGCTGCGTCCGGCGAGCCGGGCCCGGGCGATGCCGAAGTCCACCAGCTTCACCTGCCCCTCGTAGGACAGGAGCACGTTCTGCGGGCTGACGTCGCGGTGGACGATGTGCAGCGGCCGGCCGTTGTCGTCCAGCCGCGTGTGCGCGTACGCAAGGCCGCGCAGCATGTCGATGGCGACGAGCACCGCCAACGGCGGCGGCAGCGCGGTAAGGCCCTTGTCCCGGGCCCGGCGCATCACGTGCGAGAGCGGATGGCCGTCCACCCACTCCATCGCGAGGAAGTACTCGCCCTCCACCTCGCCGAAGTCGAAGATCTGCGCGATGTTGCCGTGCGACAACCCCAGCGCGATGCGCGCCTCGTTGATGAACATCGACACGAACGCGCTGTCGTCCGCGTAGCCGGGAAGGATCTTCTTGATGACCACCGGCTTCGTGATGCCCGCCACCGCCGTCATCCGGGCGCGGTAGATCTCCGCCATGCCGCCCGTCGCGATGCGCTCGAGCAACTTGTACTTTCCGAACTGGAGGCCCGCGGAAGGCTGCGGCACGTTCGAATCGGCTCCTGCTGGGAGTCCACCGGGAAAATCGCGAGAAGCTATCATGAGCCCATTCAGCCGCCCGGAGTGGAACTTTCCGCTGCGCTCGCCAGCCTCCTCTCAACGCGTCATCTGGTTGCTGCTCATCCTTTGTGGCCTGGCGCTGGGCGCCTGCCGCGATACGCCGCCGGCCCCGTCGCCGGCTCCCGTGCCTCCCCCTCCTCCTGGAGAGGCCGCCCGCCCGGTGGCGTCCCCCGTGGCGCCCAGGGATGCGGGGACGTGGGCGGACGCGGTCATCGCGCCCGTGTCCGCGCCGGTCTTCGGGGAGCCCCTGCCTGAAGACGTCCTCCGGCTGGAAATGTCGGGAGACGCGGTGCGACTGGGCGCGGAATCCTTCGTTCCCGCCAGTGAAGTGGACGCCGCGCGGCTGGCGCAACGCGTGGGCGGCAAGGGCGTGCTGCTCGTCATCGGCGACGCCGACACGTTCCTCGCGCAGGTGTCCGAACTCCTGGCGGTGCTCCAGACCAAGGCCGCCTCCGTGTGGCTCCAGCACCCGGACGCGCCGGTGGCCTACCGCGTGGTGCTGCGCGACGAGGACGGCTTCCGGGCGTGGCTCCAGGAGGTGGCGCCCGGGAAGCTGCGCATCATCCAGCGCGCGGACGGCTTCGAATTGACGACGAGCGTGGGCAAGCTGCCGGGGCCGGACCGCAACGGCCCCACGGTGCCGGTGCGCGGCGGGCGTCAGGACATCGCCACGCTCCGTCGGGAGCTTGCCCGGCTCAAGGGGCGCTTCACCACGTCGGACGACCTGTGCCTCGTGCCCTCCTTCGGCACGGAGGTGGCGCAGGTGGCGCGGGCGCTCGGGGGCACGTACGTCGCGCCGGAGGAGCCCCTCTTCGACACGCTCTGCCTCGTCTATCCGCTGCCCCGGCCATCACCCGCGGGCGCGCGGGACGCGGGTTCCCCGTAATCACGGACAGCGAAGCCTCCCGCCCACCGGCCGGGCGCGCGCGGATGGGGGCGGGGGAAGGAAGCGCATCCGCTTGAGGTGTCGCGCCCGTGTCGCTACTACCCCCGGCGTGTCGCGCGCTCTACAGTGCCGCGCCTTGGTTTTTCGCTGGATACGGAGGGCGCTGTCCCTCCCGGAGGTCGTAGATGGTCGCCGCAACCGAGCCCGCTGCCCGTCCCCAGGATGTTCTCGCTGGTGGGACGTTCCTCTTCCAGGAGGTGGGCGCCACCCGCATCCTCACGCCGGAGGGTTTCTCCGAGGAGCAGCGACTCTTCTTCAAGACGGCGCTCCAGTTCTGCCGCGAGCAGGTGCTGCCGCAGGCCGCGCGCATCGAGGGCAAGGACAACGCGCTCCTGCGCGACCTGCTGCGCCGCGCGGGTGAGCTGGGCCTGTTGAGCGTGGACATCGCGGAGACCTACGGCGGCACCGGGCTGGACAAGACGACGTCGCTCTTGCTCGCGGAGGCGATGAGCCTCTTGGGCTCCTGGTCGGTGACGTCCAGCGCGCACACCGGCATCGGCACGCTGCCCATCGTCTGGTTCGGCAACGAGGCCCAGAAGGCGAAGTACCTGCCGAAGCTCGCCACGGGTGAGTGGGTGGCGGCCTACGCGCTGACGGAGCAGGGCAGCGGCAGCGACGCGCGCGGGGCGAAGACGAAGGCGGTGCGCACGGCGGACGGCCAGCACTACGTGCTCAACGGCTCCAAGCTGTACATCACCAACGCGGCCTTCGCGGACGTGTTCGTCGTCTTCGCGCAGGTGGACGGCGACAAGTTCACCGGCTTCATCGTGGAGAAGGACACCCCCGGCCTCACCGTGGGCCCCGAAGAGCACAAGATGGGCATTCGCGGCTCGTCCACCTGTCCGCTCTATTTCGAGGACGCGAAGGTGCCCGCGGAGAACCTGCTGGGAGAGCTGGGCAAGGGCCACCGCATCGCCTTCAACATCCTCAACTACGGCCGCCTCAAGCTGGGCGCGGGCGTCATCGGCAGCATGAAGCTGCAGCTGCAGAACGCGCTCAAGTTCGCGCAGGAGCGCAAGCAGTTCAAGGCGCCCATCGCCACGTTCCCGCTCATCCGCGAGAAGCTGGCGCGCATGGCGACGCTCGTCTACGCGGTGGAGAGCATGACGTACCGCACCGCGGGGCTCGTGGACGGACGGCTCGCCGCGAAGGAGCGCTCGGACGCGGACTACGACGCGCACGTCATCGCCGCGATGGAGGAGTTCGCCACGGAGGCCTCCATCATGAAGGTCTTCGGTTCGGAGGCCCTGAACTTCCTGGTGGATGACGCGGTGCAGGTGCACGGCGGCGCGGGCTACATCGAGGAGTACCCGGTGGAGCGCGCCTACCGCGACGCGCGCATCAACCGCATCTTCGAGGGCACCAATGAGATCAACCGCATGCTCATCACCGGCATGCTGCTCAAGCGCGCGGTGAAGGGCGACCTGCCGCTGTTCGCCCAGGCCCGCTCCGTGTCGGAGGAGCTGAACCGGGGCGAGCGTCCCCGCGCGGGCCGTCAGGACGCGCTGGCCAACGAAGAGGTCGCCGCCGAGTGCGCCAAGCACCTGGCCATCCACGGCATGCGCCTGGCCGCGGAGACGTTCGGCACGGAGCTGGACAAGCACCAGGAGGTCATGGCCGCGCTGGCGGACGTGGTGATGGACGCCTACGCGCTGGACTCCATGGTGACGCGCACCCGGCAGTCCGCCGCCAGCGGCGTGCAGGATCCGCTGCGCGTGGCGCTGGTGAAGCTGTACGCGATGGAGTCCACCACGCGCGCCTTCGAGCGCACCCGCCGCGCGCTGTGCGCCACGCTCAAGGGCGACGTGCTCGCGCTGGAGCTCAAGCGGCTCTCCGCCCTGGACGCCTTCACGGCGTACGACCCGGCGGAGCTGCGCGAGACCATCGTCGCGGGCCTGGAAGACGCGGGCGGCTACCCCTACAACCCGCTGTAGTCCCTGCTGGAAGCGGATGCCCTGTGTTCAGGGCATCCGCGACACGGCATCCAGCCCGAAGCTGACCCGCGCCCGCCAGGGGCCGGGCGGCAGGTGCTCCAGCGCCATCAGCGCTTCCAGCCGCTGGAGCATGTCCGGCCGCAGCCGGCCGAACGTCGCGCCGAAGCCCGGGGTGACGGCCTCCGTCGTCCCCTTGCGCGGCAGCGATGACGTCCAAGCCACCTCTCCGTGCAGGAGCAGGGGGCCCTCCTTCATGTCCATCTCCAGGAGGAAGGGCGCGCCCACCTGGACCTCGCGGGGCAGGGCAGGGGCCTCCACCTCCAGGCCCACGCCTCCGCGCGAGATGTCCCGCACGAAGTAGTTCGGGGCCCGGGGGTCGCCTTCCTTCGCGCGCACGTGCAGCGGCAGGCGCGGGAAGCGGCGCAGGCCGTTCTGCTCCTCCTGGGCGAAGATGTGCTGGAGCACCGCGTCCAGGCCGCTGCGATCCTCCGAGCCGTCGTAGCGGATGGTGAGCTGGAAGCGCTCGCCGGGGCGGGGCTCCACCTTGACGACCTCGCCCAGCACCTCCACCGGACGGGGCATGCCGCCCGCGTGCAGTTCAAAGGTGAAGCGCGTGCCCAGGGGCAGCGCCTTGCGCGTCTCCAGGGTGACGCCTCCCAGGCCCACGCTGCGGGTGTACTCGCCGACCAGCGACTGCGGCGTCTTGTAGGCCACCTTCAGTCGAACGTTCGTGCTCACGCGGCCACCACTCTCAGCCTGGGAGCGGAAAAACTCAAGTTTGCCCCACCTCCAGGGGTAGGCCGCCCCGCATGTGCCCTCCGGGATGTCCGGCGGCGGGCGCGCGGTGTTCCAACCTGTTGCGGTTTCTTGACCCCCCTGGGGGGGGCGCGTATGTATGCCGGCCGCAGAGGGGTAAGAAGTGGGAAGGAGTGGTGGTCCGACCCGTGCTGGGCTGAAAAGGTGGATCGTCCCGCGTGTTCCGAGGCGTCTATGAGCACCAGATCGACGCGAAGGGGCGCACCAGCCTCCCGGCGAAGCTCCGGGAGACGTTGGTGGGCGCCTACGACGAGCGGCTCATCGTCACCACGGCCCTGGACCCCTGCCTCCACGCCTACCCGGTGCGGGAGTGGGAGGCGTTGGAGACCGCGCTCGCCCGGCGCAACCCCATGGAGCCGGGGGTCAAGACGTTGATGCGGCTGTACGTGGCCAGCGCGCAGGAGTGCCCGTTGGACAAGCTGGGCCGGCTGCTCATCCCGCCGTCGCTCAGGACGTACGCGAAGCTGGAGAAGGACGTGGTGTGGGCGGGGATGGTGAAGGTGATCGAACTTTGGAGCCTGGACGGTTGGGCGAAGGCGCAGGCGGATGCGCGCCAGGAAGCCACCTCCCAGGACGTGTTGAGGGTGCTGGGCGAACTGCGCCAGCCGTAGCCAGGAAGTCGACAGCAGCCGGTAGTTCTCGCCAAGTAGTCCTCCGGAAGGATGGCAGCGCATGGACCAGGTGCAGGAGGTTCGACGGAACAGGGCGGCGCTGGCCGCCTCCGAGCGCGTGGAGACCCTCATGCTCGAGGGTGAGCTGGGCGAGGAGGAACTCACCCAGCTGTGCGAGGACCTGATGCACAAGCTGCACCGGGGCATCCGCCAGGTGGTGGTGGACTTCGCGGACGTGTCGCACCTGAACTACCGGGGCGTGCGTCCGCTGATGGCCCGCACGGAGGCGTTCCGCCGCGCCGGTGGGGACGTGAAGCTGTCCGGGCTGTCGCCGTACCTGGCCGCCATCTTCCGCGCGGCCGGCGCCCACGACACCTTCGAGCTGTACCCGCACATGAACGATGCCCGGGCCGCCTTCTCGCTCGCGCGCGCTCCCTTCGTCTGAGCACCCCCTGACCCCCGTGGACTTCCACCACCAGACCGTCCTGCTCCACGAGACGGTGGACGTCCTGCTCCCGAAAGAGGGCAAGGTCATCCTCGACGGCACCCTCGGGGGCGGCGGCCACACCGAAGCGCTCCTCGCCCGGGGCGCCACGGTGGTGGGCGTGGACCGGGACCCCGTGGCGCTCGCGGCGGCCACCGCCCGCATGGGCGGCAACGCGCGCTTCCAGGCCCGGCAGGGCAACTTCGCGGAGCTGTCGAGCGTCGCGCAGGACCTGCTGCCCGTGGATGGCGTGCTGGTGGACCTGGGCGTGTCCTCGCCCCAGCTGGACGTGGCCGAGCGCGGCTTCTCCTTCATGAAGGACGGCCCGCTGGACATGCGCATGGGCGACACCGGCCCCACCGCCGCGGAGCTCATCGCCATCACCGACGAGCGCGACCTGGCGCAGATCCTCCGCGACTACGGGGAAGAGCCCTTCGCGCGGCCCATCGCCCGGGAGCTCAAGCGCGCGCTGCCCCAGCGCACGCTGGAGGCCGCGGAGGTGGTGAAGCGCGCGGTGCCCCGCAAGGCGTGGCCCGACCGCATCCACGTGGCCACCCGCACGTTCCAGGCGCTGCGCATGGCGGTGAACGGGGAGCTGGAGGCGCTGGACGCGCTCCTGGCGTCCCTGCCGTCGCTGCTCAAGGTGGGCGGCCGCGCGGCGGTCATCTCCTTCCACTCCCTGGAGGACCGCAAGGTGAAGGAAGCCTTCAAGGCCCTGGTGGGAGGGTGCACGTGTCCGCCGGGCTTCCCGGTGTGCGTGTGCAACAGCCAGGGCAACTTCGCCCTCGTGTCCAAGAAGGCCGTCGCGGCTTCCGACGCGGAAGTCGAGGCCAACCCCCGCTCTCGTAGCGCGCACCTGCGCGCGGTGGAGAAAGTCCGATGAGCAAGGCCCTCTCGCGCAACACCGTGTCCGTGGCGGGCGTGCTGATGCACCTGTTGCCCGCGGTGTTCCTCTTCACGCTGTTCGCCGCCGTGGGCATCCTCCACGTCACCAGCCGCGTGCTGGTGGTGGACATGGGCTACCGGCTGTCCAACGCGGAGGGCGAAAGCCGCTCGCTGACCCGGGAGAACGACCGGCTCAAGCTGGAGCTGGCCACGCTCAAGGCGCCGGGCCGCCTGGAGCGCGTGGCGCGCGAGCAGCTGGGCATGGCGATGCCCCGCGGCGGCGCGGTGGTCTCCGTGGGCGATGACCGCGTGAAGGACTCGCGCACCGCGCAGGCCCGTTCGTCGGCGCCGGCCGTGCGCGTGGCGGAGCGGGGTGCGCAGCGGTGAGGGACTTCAAGAGCGCGCGGGCACCCGAATCCAACGCGAAGTGGCTCAAGCTGCGGGTCCAGCTGCTGTTCGGGCTGTTCCTCGTGCTCTTGGGCACCGCGTTCGCCCGCGCGGTCTACCTCCAGGTCTTCCAGCAGGAGAAGCTGCGCGGCCTGGCGCAGGACCAGTACGTCCGGCAGATCGACATCCCGGCCCGCCGGGGCGACATCTTCGACCGTCGCGGCACGCCCCTGGCCCAGAGCGTGGAGGTGGACTCCATCTGGGTGGACCCGTCCATGCTCCCCGACGTGCGGCAGGCGGCGCGGCTGCTCGCGAAGGCCGTGCACCTGGACCCCAACGACGTCGCCTCGCGCATCAGCCGCGCCCGGCGCTTCGCGTGGGTGAAGCGTCAGGCGAAGCCGCAGGAGGTGGAGGCGGTGAAGGCGCTGGGGCTTCCGGGCCTGGGCTTCACCAAGGAGCCCAAGCGCTTCTACCCGCAGCGCGAGCTGGGCGCGCACATCGTCGGCATGGTGGGCACCGACGGCCACGGCCTGGAAGGCCTGGAGCTGGCGTTCGAGGACGAGCTGTCCGGCCAGAACGCGCGCACCTCCGGCTTCCGCGACGCCAAGGGCCGCAAGCTGATGGTGCAGGGCGCGTTGGATCCGCTGGAGCGCCAGGGCGCCGCGGTGACGCTGACGCTGGACCGCCACCTCCAGTACGTCGCGGAGAAGGCGCTCGCGAAGGCGGTGGATGACTCCAAGGCCATCGCCGGCATGGCGGTGGTGTTGGACCCGCGCACCGGGGAGCTGCTGGCGCTGGCCAACAACCCGCGCTTCAACCCCAACACGCCGGAGGACGGCGTGAAGAACGCCATCCGCAACCGCGCCGCGCTGGACGCCTTCGAACCCGGCTCCACGATGAAGGCCTTCGTGGTGGCCGCCGCGCTGGAAGAGAAGGTCATCACCCCGGAGACGCTGACCTTCTGTGAGAACGGCGCCTTCCGCATTGGCCGCCACACCATCAACGACACCCACCCGCACGGGTGGCTGACGCCGCAGGGCATCCTCCAGGTGTCCTCCAACATCGGCGCCGCGAAGGTCGCCGACGCCCTGGGCCGCGAGAAGATGGTCGCCGCCTACCACGCGTTCGGCTTCGCGGAGCGCACGGGCCTGGCGCTGACCGGGGAGAGCCGGGGCGTCATCCCGTTTCCGAAATCGGACATCTCCCTGGCCACCCAATCCTTCGGCCAGGGAATGACTTCCACCGCCGTGCAGCTGGCGGCGGCGTACGGGGCGCTGGCCAACGACGGCGTGCTGATGCGCCCGTACCTGGTTTCCCGGGTGGTGGACCCGGACGGCGTGGTGCTGCTGGAGAACCAGCCCACGGAGCTGCGCCGGGTCGTTTCCCAGAGGGTGGCGCGGCAGGTCGTGGGCATGCTTGAGAGCGTGATGGTCAAGGGAGGAACCGCTCCCAAGGGCGCCATGGACGACTACCGCGTGGCCGGAAAGACGGGCACCGCCCAGAAGGCGGACCCCGTCGCGCGTGGATATTCCGACAAACGCATCGCGTCTTTTGCGGGCATGGTGCCGGCCGAGGCCCCGCGCGCGGTGATTCTCGTGGTAGTGGACGAACCGAAGACGGACGTATACGGGGGGAACGTGGCTGCCCCCGCCTTCAAGGAAATCGCTACCGCCGCCATGGCCCACCTGGCCGTGCCCCCGTCTCGTACGGTGGCACCCGCCGAGGTGGCCGCGGCCGCCGCGCCTCCGGTGCCCCCTCCGGCATCGAAGGCACTGGCGAAGGCCGTCCCGGTACGGGCCGTCCTGGCGGAAGCGGTGACCGAGACCCCGGAGCCCGGCACGGTGCGTGTGCCGGACGTCCAGGGTCAGGCGGGACGCGAAGCCGTGGTGAAGTTGCTTGCCGCGGCGTTGGAGCCACAGCTGCAAGGCAGTGGACGAGTGGTGTCTCAGACCCCCCCCGCCGGTGCGCTGGTGGAGAAGGGGGCCCGGGTGACGCTGGAACTGGCGACGCGGCAATGAGGCCGTGTCCTTTCCAGGCCCCGCATCAGCAATGCGTGTGAAGGGGAAGAGATGAAGCTGACGGATGTCCTCGCAGGGTGTGGAGCCGAGCAGACCTCGGGCGGCCGTTCCGCGGTTGACGTCACGGGAGTGACGCAGGATTCGCGGCGCGTGAAGCCGGGGGACCTCTTCATCGCCGTGCCCGGCCTGAAGGAAGACGGGGCCCAGTTCATTGGTGAAGCCGTGTCACGCGGCGCCGTGGCGGTGGTGTCCGAGAAGCAGGGGCAGTCCTCGCAGGTGCCGTTCTTCAAGGTGAGCAGCGCGCGCAAGGCGCTGGCCCTCATCGCGGCGAACTTCTACGGCCGCCCCGCCGACAAGCTGACGCTCCTGGGCGTCACCGGGACGAACGGGAAGACGACGACGACGTACCTCCTGGAGGCCATCCTCGCGACGGCCGCCATGTACTCCGGCTCTCCGGCCCCGGGCGTCATCGGGACGCTGGGCTACAAGTTCGGCGGCAAGACGACGGAGCTGGCCAACACCACGCCGGACCCGTTGGAGCTGCACCGCATCTTCCGCGAGATGGTGGATGCCGGCGTGGAGACCGTGGTGATGGAGGTGTCCAGCCACGCGCTCGCGCAGGAGCGCGTGCACGGGCTCACCTTCAAGGCCGTGGGCTTCAGCAACCTGTCGCGCGACCACCTGGACTACCACAAGGACCTGGAGGAGTACTTCCAGGTGAAGCGCAAGCTCTTCGCGGAGAACCTGGCCGCCACGGGCACCGCGGTGGTCAACGGCGACGACACCTTCGCCAGCCGCATCTACAACGAGCTGCGCGGCCAGAAGCGCATGGCGTGGAAGTTCAGCCGCCTGGGGCCCGGTGAAATCTCCGCCTCGGACGCGACCTTCTCGCTCAAGGGCATCGAGGCCACCGTGAAGACGCCCGCGGGCGACATCAAGGTGAAGAGCAAGCTGCTCGGGCCCCACAACCTGGAGAACATCCTCCTGGCGGCGGGCATCGCGCTGGGCGCGGGCATCTCGCGCGCGGACGTGAAGAGCGGCATCGAGCTGGTCTCCAAGGTGTCCGGCCGCATGGACCGCGCGGAGAACCACCGGGGCGGTCCCGCTCCGGCCGTGCTGGTGGACTACGCGCACACGGATGACGCGCTCAAGCGCTCCATCGAAGCGGCGCGCACGCTGGCCAAGGGCCGCGTCATCGTCGTCTTCGGCTGCGGTGGCGACCGCGACAAGGGCAAGCGCCCGCTGATGGGCACGGTGGCCGCGGAGGGCGCCGACCTGGTGATGGTGACCAGCGACAACCCCCGCACGGAGGACCCGGAGGCCATCATCTCCGAGGTGACTCCGGGCCTGGAGAAAGGCGGCCTGCGCCGCATCTCCGCGGGCAAGGCGAAGGTCGGGGAGAAGGGCTACCTCGTGGACGCGGACCGCCGCGCCGCCATCGAGCAGGCCATCAACCTGGCCAAGGACGACGACGTCGTCCTCATCGCCGGCAAGGGCCATGAGACCTACCAGACGGTGGGCTCCGAGAAGCACGCCTTCGACGACCGCGAGGTCGCCGCGAAGGCGCTGGCCAACCGCATCCCGGGCTGACCTCCACCAGGCCGAACGCCACCCCCCTTCATGGCCGCTCGATTCTCCGACGATGAGGTGGTGCAGGCGACCGGGGCGACCCGCCGCGGGGACGCTGTTCCTGCGGGGTTTCCCGACGTCCGCACCGACACGCGGTCGCTCACCCCGGGGTGCCTGTTCGTGGCGCTCCAGGGCGAGCGTTTCGACGCCCACGACTTCGTGGACGGCGCCATGCGCGCCGGGGCCGCGGGGGCGGTGGTGAAGAAGGGCAGGGCGCTTCCAGCCCTGCCCGCCCACTTCCCGCTGTACGAAGTGGAGGACACCCTGGCCGCGCTCGGCGGCCTGGGCGCGCTGCACCGCCGCCGCTTCCGCATCCCGGTGGCGGCGGTGGGGGGCTCCAACGGGAAGACGACCACCAAGGAGATGGTGGGCGCCATCCTGGCCACGCGAGGCCCGGCGCTGAAGACGGAGGGCAACTTCAACAACGAGATTGGCGTCCCGCTGACGCTCTTCCGGCTGGAGCCGTCCCACGTGGCGGCGGTCATCGAAGTGGGGATGAACCAGCCGGGGGAGATCGAGCGGCTGACGCGCCGGGTGCAGCCCGACGCGGGCGTCATCACCGTCGTCCAACCGGAGCACCTGGAAGGGCTGGGCAGCCTCCAGGGCGTGGCCGAGGCGGAGGGCGAGCTGTTCCGCGAGCTGCTTCCCCAGGCGACCGCGGTGGTGAACCTGGACGATGAGCACATCGTGCACCAGGCCGCGCGCAGTGGCGCGAAGCACCTGACGTTTGGCCGCGCGGAGGCCGCCGACGTGCGGCTCACAGGCATCCAGACGCTGGGCCGCGACGGCATGGTGGCCACGGTCCGCTACGCCCAGCAGGACTGGCCGGTGCGCCTGCACTTCGTGGGACCGCACAACGCGCAGAACGCGACGGCGGCGTTCGCGACGGCGCTGGCCCTGGGCTACTCCCCCGAGGAGTGCGTGCGGGGCCTGGAGTCAGCGCGGCCGTACGCGCGGCGGCTCAACATCCTGGACGGGCAGGCCGGCGTGACGGTGGTGGATGACTGCTACAACGCCAACCCCGCTTCGATGGAGGCGGCGCTCGTCACGCTGGGCACGCTGGTGCCCCAGGGGGGACGCGCGGTGGCGGTGCTGGGCGACATGCTGGAACTGGGCGCGGGCGAGGCGGAGGAGCATGCGAAGCTGGGCACGCTCGTCGCGAAGCACGCGTCGCTGGTGGCGTTCTTCGGGCCCCGGTCCGAGGACGGTCACCAGAGCGCGAAGCTGGGAGCATCCGCCGCGCACTTCACCGAAGTGGAGCCCCTGGTCGCGTGGTTGACGCCCCGGCTCAACCCCGGTGACGTGGTGCTGGTGAAGGCCAGTCGCGGCATGCGACTGGAGCGCGTGGTGGCCGCCCTGACGGGCACGGCCGCCCCCAAAGGGAGTCACTAAGTGCTGTACCTCCTGTACGAGCTCATCCAGAACACCGAGGCCGGGCGCGTCCTCAACTTCCTGCGCTACCCGACCTTCCGCATCATCGCCGCGGGCGTCTTCGCCCTGCTCCTGGGGATGCTCATCGGTCCGCGCCTCATCGCGCGGCTGCGCCTGAAGCAGCACGGGCAGAGCAACGTGCGCGAGGACACGCCGGACTCGCACCAGAAGAAGAAGGGCACGCCCACCATGGGTGGCGCGCTCATCCTCCTGTGCATCGCGGCGGGCACGCTCTTGTTCGCGGACCTGAAGAGCCGCGGCGTCTGGGTGATGATCCTCCTCACCTTCGGCTACGGCTTCATCGGCTTCCTGGACGACTGGCTCAAGCTGTCCAAGCGCAACTCCAAGGGCCTCGCCGGGCGCAAGAAGATGGTGCTGCAGACCGTCTTCTTCCTCATCGCCATCTTCGGCCTCATGTGCACGTGGACGAAGGCGGACGGCTCCTTCGGGCCCACGCTGCTCATCGACACGCGGCTGACCCTGCCGTTCGTGCCGTCGCATTGGTTCAACCCGGACCTGGGCTGGTTCTACGTCGTGTTCGCGTGGATCGTCATCGTGGGCACGTCCAACGCGGTGAACCTCACGGACGGCCTGGACGGCCTGGCCATCGTGCCGACCATCGTGTCGGCGGTGACCTTCTGCGTGCTCTGCTACGTGGCGGGCACCACGCTGCACATCGCGGACACGGAGACGGTGAACGGCGTCGCGCGCCTCACCGCCACGCCGCTGTACCGCTACCTGGGCATCCTCCAGGTGCCGGGCGGCGCGGAGCTGGCCGTGTTCTGCGCGAGCATCGTGGGCGCGGGCATCTCCTTCCTCTGGTTCAACACCTACCCGGCGTCCGTGTTCATGGGCGACATCGGCTCGCTCGCGCTGGGTGGCGCGCTGGGGGCGCTGGCGGTGTTCTCGAAGAACGAGGTGGTCTCCGCCATCATCCACGGCATCTTCTTCGCGGAAGCGCTGAGCGTGATGATCCAGGTGGCGTCGTTCAAGATGACGGGCCGCCGGGTGTTCAAGATGGCGCCGGTGCACCACCACTTCGAGCTCAAGGGCATGGCCGAGCCGAAGATCATCGTGCGTTTCTGGATTGTCGCCATCCTCTGTGGTGGCGTGGCCCTGCTGTCCCTGAAACTGCGCTAGTCCCCAAAGGGGTCGGTCCCGCCCATGAACGCTTCGCTGTCCGGTCGGAAGGTCGCGGTGTTCGGGCTGGCCAAGAGTGGCGTCGCGGCGCTGCGCCTGCTGCTCCAGCACGGCGCGAAGGTGACGGCGCTGGATGCCCGCTCCGCGGACGCTCTGGGCGACGTGGTGAAGGAGCTTCACGCGAAGGGCGTGACGCTCGTCACCGGCGCCACGCCGGAGGGCCTGCTCACCCGCCAGGACCTGGTGGTGGTGAGCCCGGGCGTGCCGCTGTCGCTGCCGGAGCTGGAGGCCGCGCGCACGTCGGGTGTCCCGGTGTGGGGTGAGGTCGAGCTGGCGGGGCGCGTCCTGGAGCAGGCCCGCGTCACGCGGCTGTTGGGCATCACCGGCACCAACGGAAAGAGCACCACCACGGCGCTCACCGGGGAGCTGTACGCCCGGGGCGGCCAGCGGACCTTCGTGGGGGGCAACCTGGGCCGTCCGCTGGCGGAGGCCGCCATGTCCCCCGGAGACTGGGACGCGCTGGTGGTGGAGCTGTCCAGCTTCCAGTTGGAGGGCATCCACGCGCTGCGCCCCTACGGCGCGGCCATCCTCAACCTCACGCCGGACCACCTGGACCGCTACGCGAACCAGGGCGAGTACGGGGCGGCGAAGGCGCGCATCTTCATGAACCAGCACGCCGGCAGCGACTTCGCGGTGGTGAACGCGGACGACGCGGCGGTGATGCAACTGGCGGCCTCCGCGCGCGTGCCGGTGTACGGCTTCAGCGTCACGGGCCGCCCTGCGGCGGACGCGCCCCGACTGGCGGGGCTCGCGGTGGCCCAGGAGGGCGGCTTCCGGCTGGAGTTCTCCGGCGAGGACTTCGTCCTGCGCAACCGCGCGCTCCGGGGCGCCCACAACGCGCAGAACGCGATGGCGGCCACGCTGCTCGCGCGGCTGGGCGGCGTGTCCCGGGACGCGGTGCAGGCGGGGCTGGATGGCTACCCGGGCCTGCCGCACCGGCTGGAGAGCGTGCGCGTACTGGACGGCGTGGAGTGGGTGAACGACTCCAAGGCCACCAACGTGGACTCGGTGCTGGTGGCGCTCAAGGCCTTCGCGGGCGGGGTGTGGCTCATCGCGGGCGGCAAGGGCAAGGGCGCTCCGTATGCGCCCATGGTGGAGGCGGGGCAGGGGAAGGTGAAGGGGGTGCTCACCATCGGCCAGGACGCGGACGCGCTCGCGCGGGCCTACGCCAACGAGGCCCCGGTGCACGCCTGCGGCACGCTGGACGCGGCGGTGGCCAAGGCGCGTGGGCTCGCGGTGGAGGGGGACACGGTCCTCCTGTCGCCAGCGTGCGCGTCGTACGACCAGTTCAAGAACTTCGAGGACCGGGGCGACACGTTCAAGCGCCTCGTCGGAGCGCTCTGACCTTCATGAAGACCTCGCCTCCAACCGCCCCCGTGCGGTTCGATCCAATCCTGCTGTGCGCCGTGCTGGCGCTCGTCTCGCTGGGCCTCGTCATGACGTACTCGGCCAGCGCGGTGCTCGCCCAGGACAAGCTGGGGGACAGCCTGTACTTCCTCAAGCGCCAACTGGCGGCCGCGGGCCTGGGCGTCGTGGGCATGGCGGTGATGATGAAGCTGGGCTGGCGGCGGCTGGCGCGGCTGGCGTACCCGCTGCTGCTGGTGGCCATCGTGCTGATGGTGCTGGTGGCGATTCCGGGCATCGGCACGACGGCGGGCGGCGCGCGGCGGTGGATCCGCCTGCCGGGCTTCAGCCTCCAGCCGGCGGAGGTCGCCAAGTTCGCGTGGCTCGTCTACCTGTCCTATTCGCTCGCGAAGAAGCGGGAGAAGGTGGCCACGTTCTCCATCGGCTTCCTGCCGCACCTCGCGCTGTGCGGCATCCTGGTGTTCCTGTGCATGCTCCAGCCGGACTTCGGCAGCAGCGTGCTGCTGGTGTTCATGCTCTTCGTGCTGCTGTTCGCGGCGGGTACGAAGCTCAGCTACCTGGTGGGGTCGGTGCTGCTGGCGCTGCCCCTGGCCTTCGTGGCCATCGCGACCAGCCCCTACCGCATGAAGCGCATCCTCGCGTTCATGGACCCGTGGGCCCACCGGCATGACGTGGGCTACCAGGTGGCGGAGTCGCTGATGTCCATTGGCTCCGGCGGCATCACCGGCCTGGGCCTGGGCGACGGCCGGCAGAAGCTGTTCTTCCTGCCGGAGGCGCACACGGACTTCATCTTCTCCATCCTGGGGGAGGAACTGGGGCTCATCGGCGTGGGCCTGCTCGTGTCCCTGTACGCCATCGTCCTCTGGCGCGGCATCCGCGCGAGCCTCGCGGCGGGGGAGACCTTCGGCACCTACCTGGGGCTGGGCATCAGCTCCATCATCGCGTTCCAGGCCACGGTGAACATGTGCGTGGCCATGGGTCTGTTGCCCACGAAGGGGCTGACGCTGCCGTTCGTGTCCTACGGCGGCACGTCGCTGGTGGTGCTGATGGGCTCCGCGGGCGTGCTGCTGTCGCTGAGCGCGAACACGCAGGGCGCCTCGCGGCCGGTGCGGACGGGGACGACGGACCTGCGGGAGGTGACGGCGTGAAGGTGCTCATCGCGGGTGGCGGCACCGGGGGACACCTGTTTCCCGGCATCGCGCTGGCGGAGGAAGTCGTCACGCGCCACCATGCCAACGAGGTCGTCTTCGTGGGCACCGAGCGGGGCCTGGAGGCCCGGGTGGTTCCCAAGGAGGGCTACCCGCTGGAGTTCGTGAAGGTGCAGGGCCTCAAGGGCAAGGGCTTCATCGGCCTGCTCAAGGGCCTCATCGCATTGCCGCTGGCGTTCCTCGCGTCGTTCCGCATCCTGTCGCGCCAGAAGCCGGACGTGGTGGTGGGCGTGGGCGGCTACGCGAGCGGGCCGGTGGTGCTGGCCGCGTGGATGATGGGGATTCCCACCGCCATCCAGGAGCAGAACGCGCTGCCCGGCCTCACCAACAAGATTCTGGGCCGCATCGTGAAGGTCGTCTTCACCGCCTTCGAGGAAGCCAAAGCGTTCTTCCCCGAGGCCAAGGTGCAGATGATTGGCAACCCCATCCGCCGCAAGCTGATGGACAACTACCTGCGCAGCAGCGCGGCGCACGAGAAGTTCTCCGTGCTCGTGTTCGGCGGCAGCCTGGGCGCGCGCGGCCTCAACAACCGCATGCTGGACGCGCTGGATTCGCTGGGCGACCTGAAGGATCAGGTGTCCATCGTCCACCAGACGGGCAAGAACGACCTGGAGACGGTGAAGAAGGGCTACGCGGACAAGGGCTTCGGCGCGCAGGCCACGGTGGTGGAGTTCATCGACGACATGTCCTCCGCCTATGCCCAGGCGGACCTGGTCATCTGTCGCGCGGGCGCGACGTCCCTGGCGGAGCTGACGGTGTGCAAGAAGGCCAGCATCCTGGTGCCCTTCCCGCACGCGACGGACAACCACCAGGAGGTGAATGCCCGGGCGCTGGTGGACGCGGGCGCGGCGCTGATGTTCCGTGAGTCGGAGCTCACCGGCCAGAAGCTGGCGGAGACGCTGCGCGGGCTGATGACGGACCCGGCGAAGCTCAAGCAGATGGCGAAGAAGGCCGGCATCCTGGGCCGGCCCGCGGCCGCGAAGGAATTGGCGGACGTGTGCGTGGACCTGACGACGCAGGCGTGGGGGCCCCAGGGGCGCGACCGAGGCCCCAAGGAGTCGAAGGACGCGAAGGACTCGAAGAAGGCACCCGGGAGCAAGGCATGAGCAAGTCCGTCAGCAACAAGCCCGGCAGCCTCTACAAGACGCGCCACGCGGCGCACGTGCACTTCGTGGGCGTGGGCGGCATCGGCATGAGCGGCATCGCGGAGGTGCTGCTCAACCTGGGCTACCGCGTGTCCGGCTCCGACCTGCGCGAGAGCGACATCACCCGCCGGCTCGCGAAGCTGGGCGCCACGCTGTACGAGGGCCACCGCGCGGCGAACCTGGTGCACGCGGACGTGGTGGTCATCTCCTCCGCGGTGCGCAAGGACAACCCGGAGGTGGTGGCGGCGCGCCAGCGCAAGATTCCCGTCATCCCGCGCGCGGAGATGCTCGCGGAGCTGATGCGCCTGAAGTACGCGGTCGCCGTCGCCGGAAGCCACGGCAAGACGACGACGACGTCCATGGTGGCCACGGTGCTGTCCGCGGCGGGCCTGGACCCGACGGCGGTGGTGGGCGGCAAGGTGAACGTGCTCGACTCCAACGCCAAGCTGGGCAAGAGCGAGCTGATGGTGGTGGAGGCCGACGAGTCCGACGGCAGCTTCCTCAAGCTGCACCCGTCCATCGCGGTCGTCACCAACATCGACCCGGAGCACATGGACCACTACGGCGACCTGGAGACGCTCCAGTCCGCCTTCGTGGAGTTCTGCAACCGCGTTCCCTTCTACGGCCTCAACGTGCTGTGCCTGGACAACCCCAACGTCCAGGCGCTGCTGCCGCGCATCGAGAAGCGCTTCGTCACCTACGGCAGCTCGCACATGGCGGACTACCGGCTGGAGGGCATCACGCTGGATGGCTTCACCACGACCTTCCGCGCGTTCCGCCGCGAAGAGGACCTGGGGGAGTTCCGCGTGCGCATGGTGGGCGCGCACAACGCCTTCAACGCGCTGGCCGTCGTCGCCATCGCGGAGGAGATGGACATCCCGCTGGAGACGGTGCGCGGCGCCCTGGCGGAGTTCGGCGGGGTGCAGCGCCGCTTCACCGTGCGCGGTGAAGTGGGTGGCATCACCGTGGTGGACGACTACGGGCACCACCCCACGGAGGTGATGGCCACGCTGTCGGGTGCGCGCCGGGCCTTCGGGCGCCGCGTGGTGGCCGCCTTCCAGCCGCACCGCTACACGCGCACGCACGACCTGATGAAGGAGTTCGCCACGTCGTTCAACGACGCGGACGTGCTCTTCGTCACCAGCGTGTACGCGGCGGGCGAGGAGCCCATCGCGGGCGCCACCGGGGACGCGCTGGCGGAGGCCATCCGCGCGCACGGTCACCGCGACGTGACGTTCGTGGAGAAGCGCGCGGACGTGGCGAAGGCGCTCCAGGAGCGCGTGCGCGAAGGCGACCTGGTGCTGACGCTGGGCGCCGGGGACATCACCCAGGTGGGCCCGGACCTCTTGAACCTGATGGGCGCGGCGAAGGGCGGGTAGGGGATGGAGGCGGGTGTCGTCACACCGCTCGCGGCGCGCCTGGCGCGGCTGCCGGGCCTGGACGTGAAGCCGGGCGAACCCCTGGCGCCGCTCATCAGCGTGCGCGTGGGCGGCCCGGCCGAGGCCCTGGTGCGTCCCCGTTCCGCGGACGCGCTGGTGGACCTCTTGCGCTTCGCCCGCGACGAGGGCGTCCCCGTCACGGTGCTGGGCGGCGGCGCCAACACGCTGGTGGGCGACGGCGGCGTGCCCGGCATCACGCTCAAGCTGCCCTCGGATTTGTTCCCGGAAGAGTTGGACGTCGGCCCGGCCGAGGGGCGGGTGACGCTGGGGACGGGCGCGGCCATTGCCCGGCTGGTCAACGTGATGCGGGCGCAGGGGCTGGTGGGCGCGGAGTTCCTCGCGGGCATTCCCGGCACCCTGGGCGGCGCGGTGACCATGAACGCGGGCACCAAGAACGGCGAGTGCTTCCGCGTGGTGGAGGCCATCGAGGTCGCCACGGCGGACGGCGTGGGGTGGTTGACGAAAGCGCAGGTGCCCCACACCTACCGTCACGCCACGCTGCCGCCTGGAGGTATCGTCACCCGCGTGCGCTTCGTGCTTCCCAAAGGTGACGTCGTGGCCAGCAAGGCGGCGATGGACGCGGACCTGGGGTACAGGAAGCGCACGCAGCCCTTGAGTCAGCCCAACTTCGGCAGTGTGTTCACCAACCCGCCGGGCGACGCCGCCGGGCGGCTGATTGAACTTGTCGGCCTGAAGGGGCACACCCTGGGACGCGCGCAGGTGTCCACGCTGCACGCCAATTGGATCGTCAACCTGGGCGGCGCGGCCGCTCGCGACGTGCGGGGCCTCATCACCCTGATGCAGCAGCGGGTGTTGGAGGCCTCGGGCGTTTCCATGCAACCCGAAGTCAAGTTCGTCGGAGCGTTCCTTCCATGACCCTCGGTTCCCGTGGCTTCACCCCGGAAGAGTTGAAGGCCAAGCGCGTGGGCGTGCTGTACGGCGGCCTCTCCTCCGAGCGCGAAGTCTCCCTGCGCACCGGCGCCGCGGTGGCGGGCGCCCTCCGGGGCCTGGGCTACGACGTGGTGGACATCGACGTGGGCAAGGACCTGCCCGCACGCCTCATCGCGGAGAAGGTGGACGTGGCGTGGCTCGCGCTGCACGGCCGCTTCGGCGAGGACGGCTGCATCCAGGGCCTGCTGGAAGCCATGTTCATCCCCTACACCGGCAGCGGCGTGATGGCCTCCGCGGTGGGCATGGACAAGGTGTACGCGAAGGAGATCTTCGTCTCGCGCGGCATCCCCACGCCCCCCTACCGCGCCTTCCCCTCGGCGGAGGCGGCGCTGGCCCAGGCGGACCGGCTGCCCTTCCCCTTCCCGGTGGTGGTGAAGCCCAGCCGCGAGGGCAGCAGCGTGGGCGTGCACATCTGCAAGACGCGCGAGGACTACGCGGCCGCCGTCGAGGACGCCGCGAAGCACGCGGGCACCCTGCTGGTGGAGCAGTTCATCAAGGGTCGCGAGGTGCAGGGCGGCGTGCTGGACAACGAGGCCCTGGGCGTCATCGAGGTGAAGGCGGCCCGCGAGTTCTACGACTACGAGGCCAAGTACAAGGCCGGCAGCGGCACCCAGTACCTGTTCCCCGCGCCCCTGCCGCCGGACCTCTATGCCCGCGTCAACGAGGTGTCGCTCGCCGCGCACGTGGCGCTGGGGTGTTCGGGCGGCTCGCGCTCGGACGTCATCGTCACGGAAGCGGGCGACGTCTTCCTGCTGGAAATCAACACGCTGCCCGGAATGACGGCCTCCAGCCTGCTGCCGAAAATCGCGGCGGGGCGGGGCATCGACTTCCCGGCGCTGTGTGAGCGGTTGCTCCGGGGCGCGTCGCTCAAGGCCTGAGCCGGCGACGTGTCCCCTGGAGTTCCGGCCCCTTGCAGGGCCGGGGTGTCCGTCCGGGCCGCTACAGCGACGTGCCTGTAGCCAAAAACTGGCGTCAAGCAGTGTCCGCACGCAGCATGCGCATCCCTCCCCATGGCCTTCGGTAAGAACAAGAAACGCCGGCACCAGGACGCCGCAACGCGCAACACCGCGGTGAAGGGCGCCGTGCGCTCGCATGGGCCCCGGGTGGCGAAGGCGTTGGGGCTGACGGTGGCGACGGCGGCGCTGGTGTGGGGCGGCATCGAACTGCGCGCCTGGGCGCGGGTGTCTCCGCGCTTCGCGCTGGAGTCGGTGACGTTCACCGGGCTGGAGCGGGCGTCGCGCCCGGAGCTGCTCAAGCTGTCGGGGCTGGCGGCGGGGCAGAACCTGTGGTCGCTGGAGCCGGCGGCGCTGGCCAAGGCCATGGGGCAGCACCCGTGGGTCCGCACGGTGGAGGTGACGCGGCGGTTTCCGCGCGGGGTGTCGGTGGAGGTGTCGGAGCACGCGCCGGCGGCACTGGCGGTGTTGGGCGACCTGTACGTGCTGGACGAGGAGGGCGAGCCCTTCAAGCGCGTCACCCCTGGGGACGGGCTGGACCTGCCGCTCGTCACGGGGTTGGAGCGCGATGCGTACGTCGCGGACGCGGACGCGGTGCGTGCGCGCTTCCGCGAGGCTTTGGATGTAACCCGTGCTTATGCACGGCTGTTGCCGGGGCGATCCGAGCGGTTGTCCGAGGTGCGCCTGGAGAACAGCGGGCTTGCGCTGGTGACGGCGACGGGGCAGGAGGTGCGCCTCGGCGCGGGCGATACGGAAGTCAAGCTCCAGCGGCTGGCGCGCGTTCGTCGCGAGCTCAGCACAAGGGGGCTTGCGGCCGAGATCATTCGCCTGGATAACCGTGCCCGACCGGGTTGGGTGGCGGTGAGGCTTTCGAGCGGGTCCGACTCCGTGAGGAGCGGGGGCTCGACGCAGTGAGGATGCTTCCTTCACGAGAGTGAAGGGGCCTGGGAGGTTTCATGGCGAAGCAGAAGTCGGGGGAGATCATCGTCGGCCTCGACATCGGCACGACGAAGATCTGCGCCATCGTCGGCGAGCTGACCGATAGCGGGATCGACATCATCGGCATCGGCACGCATCCGTCGAAGGGATTGCGCAAGGGCGTCGTGGTGAACATCGAGGCCACGGTGTCGTCCATCCGGCGCGCCGTGGAGGAAGCCGAGTTGATGGCCGGGGCGGAGATCTCCCACGTGTACACGGGGATCGCCGGCGGCCACATCAAGGGCTTCAACTCCCAGGGCATCGTCGCGGTGAAGGACAAGGAGGTCCGCGAGGCGGACATCGCGCGCGTCATCGATGCCGCGAAGGCGGTGGCCATCCCCCTGGACCGGGAGGTCATCCACGTCCTGCCCCAGGAGTTCATCATCGACGACCAGGGCGGCATCAAGGAGCCCCTGGGCATGGCGGGCGTGCGCCTGGAGGCCAAGGTGCACATCGTCACGGGCGCCGTCTCCAGCGCGCAGAACATCGTCAAGTGCGCGAACCGCACCGGGCTCAATGTCTCCGACATCGTGCTGCAGCCGCTGGCGTCCGCGGAGGCGGTGCTGAGCGAGGACGAGAAGGAGCTGGGCGTGTGCCTCGTCGACATCGGCGGCGGCACCACGGACATCGCCATCTTCTCTGGCGGCTCCATCGTCCACACGGCCGTGATTGCCCTGGGCGGCAACAACCTGACGAGCGACATCGCCATCGGGCTGCGCACCCCCGCGCACGAGGCCGAGCGCATCAAGCAGAAGTACGGCTGCGCGCTCGCGTCCATGATCAACAAGGACGAGACGATCGAGGTCCCCAGCGTGGGCGGCCGTCAGCCGCGCGTCCTGGGCCGGCAGATCCTCTCCGAGATTCTGGAGCCGCGCGTGGAGGAGATCTTCCAACTCGTGCACCGGGAGATCCAGAAGTGCGGCTACGAGGACCTGCTCGCTTCCGGCATCGTCATCACGGGCGGCTCCACACTGCTCGCGGGCATGCCGGAGCTGGCCGAAGAGGTGCTGGGCCTGCCGGTGCGCCGGGGCATGCCGCGCGGCATTGGCGGTCTGGTGGACGTGGTGAAGAGCCCCATGTACGCCACGGGCGTGGGCCTGGTCGTCTACGGCGCGCGTCACATGGACCGCCGCATGTTCCGCAACCGCGAGGACAGCAACGTCTACAAGAAGGTGAAGGGCCGGATGCGCGAGTGGCTGGAAGAGATCTTCTAGCGACACCCGGGGTGGTGACACGCTGAGTCAGGGCTCCCTTCGGGGGGCCCTTTCGCGTTTCTGGGGGGGACGCGCGGGGTAGGGCTGACGCGTCAACGGCGCACGCTGACGCGTCAGCCGGAGACGCTGGAGGCCTTCCAGATTCTGGAAACTGGATCCACCTTCCGGACGCCGCTCGTAAGGACGCTGGGCAAGCCGCGCAAGTGCCCGGATTTGGTGGGAATGAAAATCCGACAGAGGATGGCGCCCGGCTTGCTAGGGGGGCTTCAGGCCCTCGGAACCATCCCGCTGTTCGCGCGAGCCCCTGACCTTATGACTCCACAAAAGAAGACGCGGTTGCTGACGCCCTTGCCGGGAGTTCGCCGCTCCGCCGCGGGCCTCCTGGCCCTGCTGTGCGCCGTGTTCATGGCGCCGCCGGCCATGGCCGAACCGGACACCTTCGGCCTTGGCAACGGCCACAACGGAGCGTTGACCGTCGCTGGCCCCAACACGGTCATCAACACGTACACGCGGTTGACGGCGACCGCGAACGCGGGCGCCACCTTCGTGACGGTGACGTCCACGACGGGCTTCGCCGTGGGCGATCTGGTGATGGTGTTCCAGACCACCGGCTGGAATGGAACCACGCCGGTGTCTGGCACAGCGGGCCCGTTCAACTTCACGGCGGAGAATGTGGGCCGCTGGCAGTTCGCGCGGGTGACGTCGCTCACCGCGACCCGTCTGAACTTCGCCACCGGGACGACGCTCACGCAGCAGTTCCTGGGCGGTACGTCGGCGACAGCGATTCGTACCTCCGCGCAGGTCATCCGCGTGCCGGAGTACACGACTGTGACCATCAACGCGGGCGCGAGCATCGTCGCGAAGGTCTGGTCCAACGACGACGACTCCACGGACAACCTGGGTGGCGTCGTCGTGTTCCTGGCCCAGGGCGCGGTCATCAACAACGGCACCATCTCCGCCAACGGCACGGGCTTCCGGGGAGGCGAGAAGACCAATGGTGGTGGCGACCTGTGCACGGCCAACGACGAGCCGTACCCGGGCGGTGCCGTCAAGGGCGAGAGCGTCTTCCCGGCCAAGTTCAAGGTGCCGCTGTCGCCCCCCCCGGCCGCGACCGCCCTGGGTCGTGGCAACGTTCTCAACGGTGGCGGTGGTGGCATCTGTCACAACTCGGGTGGTGGCGGTGGTGGTAATGGCGGCGCGGGCGGTATCGGCGGTCGAACCTGGACGGGGGACCAAGGCCCCGCGCGACCCGTGGGCGGTATGGGGGGCGGCAGGATGCTCTTCGATCCGACGACCCGGCTCCTGTTCGGCGGTGGTGGCGGTGGTGGCCATGGCAACGACGACACCAGCGGCGCGGGAGGCAATGCCGGTGGCATCGTGTTCATTCGTGGTGGCTCGCTCGCGGGCGCTGGCTCCATCAGCGCGGATGGCACTGCTGGCGGAAGCTCTGACAATGACGCCGCGGGTGGTGGTGGGGCGGGTGGTACGGTGTCGCTGCGGTTCAATGGCGCGCTGAGCTGCAACGCTGGCAACGTCTCCGCGAAGGGTGGCAGCGGCGGCAGCAGCACTGCCGTGGAGCACGGCACGGGCGGCGGCGCCGGCGGTGGCAACATCTTCCTCCAGGGCGCGACCCTCAACTGCACGACGACGCCCGCCACTGCGACCTCGGGTGGCGCGGCGGGTACGCAGGCGCTCGCGAGTTCCATCTATGATGGTGCGTCGTACGGGGCGGCACCTGGCAACGTCGGCGTCGTCAACACGCTCACGTCTCCGCTGACCACGCCCGCTGCGCCGGTTGTCGTCACGCCGGCCAATGGCTCCACCACGACCAACCGGACGCCCGCCTTCACCGGCACGGGCCCGGCGAACACGACCATCGTCGTCGTCGTGGACAACCAGGAGATTGGTCGGACGATGTCCGATGCCTCGGGCAACTGGACCTTCACGCCCACCGTCCAGCTCTCCGTCGCGGCCCACTCCGTCTACGCGTACGCGGAGAGCAACGGCCTGGCGAGTCCCAAGAGCAACACCAACACCTTCACCATCGTCGCCGGGCCGACGGTGGCCATCACCGCGCCGGCCAACGGCTCCACGGTGACGAACCCCACCGTGACGGTGACGGGCACGGCCACGAACGCCACGTCCGTGACGGTGACGTTCCAGGGCACGAACTACGGTCCCGCTACAGTGACGGGCGGCAATTGGAGTCAGGCGCTGCCCGGCCCGCTGGCCAACGGCACGTACACCGTGACGGCGGTGTCCACGAACGGCACGACGAACAGCACCACGGCGACCTCCACCTTCACGGTGGCCGTGCCGGCCCCGACGGTGGCCATCACCACGCCGGCCAACGGCTCGACGGTGACCAATCCCACCAACGTGACGGTCGCGGGCACGGCCGCGAACGCGACGTCTGTCTCGTTCACGCTGAACGGGACGAACTACGGCCCCTACACGGTGACGGGCGGTAACTGGACCGCCACGGTCCCGGGCCCCCTGGCCAACGGCAGCTACACCGTGAATGCGGTGTCCACCAACGGCACCACGAACAGCACGGCCGCGACCTCCACCTTCACGGTGGCGGGCCCGACGGTGGCCATCACGGCGCCCGCCAACGGCTCGACGGTGACGAATCCCAACGTGACGGTGACGGGCTCGGCCGCGAACGCGACCAGCGTCACGGTGACCTTCCAGGGCACGGACTACCCGGCCACACTGAGCGGCGGCACCTGGAGCGTGGCCCTGCCGGGCCCGCTGACCAACGGTAGCTACACCGTGACGGCGGTGTCCTCGAACGGCACGACGAACAGCACCCAGGCCTCGTCCACCTTCACGGTGGCCGTGCCGGCCCCGACGGTGGCCATCACCACGCCGGCCAACGGCGCCACGGTGACCAATCCCGCCAACGTGACGGTGTCTGGCACGGCCGCGAACGCCACGACGGTGAACCTCACCGTCAACGGCACCAACTACGGGCCCATCACGGTGACGGGCGGTAACTGGAGCCAGGTGCTCACCCCGAACCCGCTGCCCAACGGCACGTACAACGTGACGGCGGTGTCCACGAATGCGTACGGCACCAACAGCGCGCAGGCGACCTCCACCTTCACGGTGAACGTGGCGGCGCCGACGGTGGCCATCAGCACGCCGGCCAATGGCTCCACGACGGCCAATCCGAGCGTGACGGTGACCGGTACGTCCGCGAACGCGACGCGCGTGACGGTCACCTTCCAGGGCATCGACTACGGCCCCATCACGGTGGACGCCTCGGGCAACTGGAGCCAGGCGCTGCCCGGCCCCCTGGCCGATGGCTCGTACACGGTGACGGCGGTGTCCACGAACGCTGGTGGCACCAACAGCACCACGGCGTCCTCCACCTTCACGGTGGACCAGACCGCCCCGGTGGTCGCCATCACCACGCCGGCCAACGGCTCCACGACGAACACCCCCAACGTCACGGTGACGGGCACCGCCACGGACGCGGACTTCGTGACGCTCACCTTCGACGGCGCCAGCTACGGCCCCATCACGGTGACGGGCGGTAACTGGAGCTTCGCGCTGCCCGGCCCCCTCTCGGATGGGGACTACACGGTGACGGCCACGGCCACGGACGGGGCGGGCAACACCAGCACGCCCGCGACCTCCACCTTCACGGTGGACCAGACCGCTCCGACGGTGGCCATCGGCTCTCCGGCGGACGGCTCCACGGTGGGCACCAGCACGGTGACCGTGACGGGCACCTCCACGGGTGCGACGTTCGTGACGGTCACCTTCCAGGGCACCGACTCCGGTCCCATCACGGTGGATGCTTCCGGCAACTGGAGCTACCTGCTGCCGGTCACCCTGACCGAAGGCGCGTACACCGTGACGGCGGTGTCCACGGACGCGGCGGGCAATGACAGCACCCCCGCGACCTCCAACTTCGACGTGGACCTGACCGGCCCGCAGGTGGCCATCAGCACCCCGGCCAACGGCACCTCGGTGGGAACCGATACCGTGACGGTGACGGGTACGTCCTCGGGCGCGACGTCCGTAACGCTCACCTTCGACGGCGCCAGCCACGGCCCCATCACGGTGGATGCCTCCGGCAACTGGAGCTACACGCTGCCCGGCCCCCTGGCCGAAGACACGTACACCGTGACCGCGGTGGCCGTGGACAGCGTGGGCAACACCAGCTCCACCGCGACCTCCACCTTCACGGTGGACCTGACCGATCCGACGGTCGCCATCAGCACGCCGGCCGACGGCTCCACGATTGGCACCGACACGGTGACGGTGACGGGGACGTCCACGGGCGCCACGTCCGTGACGCTCACCTTCCAGGGCACCAACCATGGCCCCATCCCGGTGGATGGCGCGGGCAACTGGAACTACACGCTGCCGGTGACCCTGACGGATGGCGACTACACCGTGACGGCCGTGTCCACGGACGCCGCGGGCAACACCAGCACGCCCGACCAGACCTCCTTCACGGTGGACCTGACGGGCCCGGAGGTCGACATCACCACGCCGGCCGACGGCGCGTTCGTCAACACCTCCACGGTGACGGTGACCGGTACCTCCGTGGACGCGACGTCCGTGACGCTGAGCTTCGAAGGCACGGACTACGGCCCCATCACGGTGGATGCCTCCGGCAACTGGAGCTACACGCTGCCGGGTCCGCTGGATGAGGACACGTACACCGTGACCGTCGTGGCCGTGGACGGGGCGGGCAACACCAGCCCCACCGCGACCACCACCTTCACGGTGGACCTGACCGCTCCGACCGTGGCCATCACCACGCCGGCCAACGGTTCGACGGTGACCAACCCGAACGTGACGGCGACGGGTACGTCCACGGGCGCCACGTCCGTGACGGTCACCTTCCGGGGCACCAACTACGGCCCCATCGCCGTGGATGCCTCGGGCAACTGGAGCCAGGCGCTCCCGGGCCCGCTGACCAACGGCTCGTACACCGTGACCGCGGTGGCCGAGGACGCGGCGGGCAACACCAGCCCCATCGCGACCTCCACCTTCACGGTGAACGTGACGGCGCCGACGGTGGCCATCACCGCTCCGGCCAACGGCTCGACCGTCGCCTCCACCTCGGTGACGGTGACGGGCACGACCGCGAACGCGACGAGCGTGACGGTGACGTTCCAGGGCACGAACTACGGCCCCATCGCGGTGGATGCTTCTGGCAACTGGAGTCAGGCGCTGCCCGGTCCGCTGGCCAATGGCACGTACACGGTGACGGCGGTGTCCACGGACGGTACGGCCACGAGCTCGACCGCGTCCTCCACCTTCACGGTGGATTCGACGGGAATGGCGGACTCGGACAACGACGGTCTGCCGGACGTGGAAGAGGCCATCATCGGCACGGATCCGAACAACCCGGACACCGACGGCGACGGCATCCCCGACGGCGTCGAGGTCAAGGTCGGCGGCACGGATCCGCTGGACGACGACTCGGATGACGACGGCATCCTGGACGGCAACGAGGACAAGGACCACGACGGCATCGTGGACGCGGATGAGACGGACCCGAACGAGGCGGACACCGACGGCGATGGCCTGACGGACGGTCTGGAGCTGGGCCTCACCGAGCCCCAGGGCGACGACACCGACCCGACGAAGTTCGTCGCGGACCAGGATCCCGCCACGAAGACCAACCCGCTCAACAAGGACACCGACGGTGGCAGCGTGTTCGACGGCATCGAAGACGCGAACCACAACGGCCGCGTGGACGTGCTGGAGACGGATCCGAACAACCCCGCGGACGACAACGACGCGGACGGCGACGGCATCAGCAACCAGCGTGAAATCGAAGCCGGTACGGATCCGTTCGACTCCGACACCGACGACGACGGCGTGGCGGACGGCATCGACGGGCTGACCGACACGGACGGCGACGGCACCCTCGACGCGCTGGACCCGGACAGCGACAACGACGGCATCAACGACGGCACGGAGCTGGGCGTCACCGCCGAGACCGCGCCTCCGGGCACCGACAAGTCCTCTCCGAACTTCAAGCCGGACGCCGATCCGACGACGAAGACGGATCCGAAGAACCCGGACACGGACGGTGACAGCCTGAAGGACGGCGCGGAAGACGCCAACCACGACGGCCGCCGCGACGCCACGGAGACGGATCCGAACAAGAAGGACACCGACGAGGGCGGCATCGACGACGGCGTGGAGGTGCAGGGCGGCTCCAACCCGCTCGACGCCAACGACGACTTCCTCGTCGTGGGCCACGGCTGCAGCACGGGTGGGACGGGCTCGCTGGCGCCCTTCGCGCTGATGCTGCTGGCCCTGCCCCTGGTGGGCCGCCGCTTCCGCAAGGCCGGGCAGCTCCTGGCCCGCGCGGGTGGGGCTGTCGCGATGTTCGTGGCCGCGCTCTTCGCGGCCCCGGCCGCGCTGGCGCAGGCCGGCGCGGTGTCGCAGGCCATCGACGTGCAGCAGTACAAGCCGGGTCCGGGCGTGTCGGACGTGCTCGGCCTGCACGGCGCGAAGGTGCAGCGGCACCTGGGGTGGAACGTGGGGCTTTCGGTCAACTACGCCGACAAGCCGCTCAACTTCTTCGACCCCCGCAAGGACGAGTACGTCACCTCCCTGGTGAAGAGCCAGGTGGGCGTGGACCTGATGGGCGCGGTGGGCTTCCTCGACCGGTTCGAAATCGGCGTCGTGCTGCCCATCACCATCCAGGGCTCGGAGAACTCGCCGGCCGTGGACCCCTCCTTCGCCAACGGGGTGAGCGGCGGCGGCATCGGCGACCTGCGGTTCATCCCGAAGGCGCGGCTGCTGGACGGTGAGAGCTACGGCCTGTCGCTGGCGGTGCCCGTGTCGCTGCCCACCGGCGGCGCCTCGGACTTCCTCGGCGGGTCGGGCGTGTCCGTGAACCCGCGCCTGGTGGCCGAGTACGGCCGTCGCTTCCGGGTGCTGGCCAACGTGGGCGTGGACCTGCGCAAGTCGCAGCAGCTGCGCAACCTGAACACCGGCAGCGCGCTGGCGTACGGGTTGGGCGCGCAGGTGCCCTTCGAACTGGGCAAGGTGCCCCTGGCCGTGGAGGCCACGCTGGCGGGCGCGCTGGGCTTCAAGCAGCAGGATGAAGAGGAGATCCCCCTGGAGCTGCTCGCGGCGCTGAAGTACCGCGCCACCAGCGGGCTCGCCGCCCACGTGGGCGCGGGCCCGGGCCTGACGCACGGCTACGGCACGCCCACCTTCCGCGTGCTCGCCGGCCTCAGCTACAGCACCCCCGAGCGTGCCCCGGCGCCTCCCCGGCCGGTGTGCCCGGAAGGGCCGGAGGACTTCGACGGCTTCCAGGACGCGGACGGCTGCGCGGACCCGGACAACGACAACGACGGAATCCCGGACACGGCGGACAAGTGCCCGAACGAGCCGGAGACGGTCAACGAGTTCGAGGACACCGACGGCTGCCCGGACACCAAGCCCGCTCCGCCTCCGCCCGCCCCGGTGGACTCCGACGGCGACGGCCTGATGGACCCGGACGACAAGTGCCCGAACGCGCCCGAGGACAAGGACGGCTTCCAGGACGAGGACGGCTGCCCGGATCCGGACAACGACAAGGACGGCATCCCGGACACGGCGGACAAGTGCCCGCTGGAGCCGGAGACCATCAACGGCGTCACCGACGAGGACGGCTGCCCGGACAAGGGCAAGGTCAAGGTGCTCGTCGAGGGCGAGCGCATCCTCATCCTGGAGAAGGTCTACTTCGCCACGGGCAAGGACGTCATCCTGCCGCGCTCGTTCCCGCTGCTGAAGCAGGTGGCCGCGGTGCTGCGCGCCAACCCGCAGGTGGAGCTGTTGAGCGTCGAGGGCCACACGGACGACCAGGGTAAGGACGCCGCCAACCTGGACCTGTCCAAGCGCCGCGCCGCCAACGTGCGCACGTTCCTGGTGAACGACGGCATCGCGCAGGAGCGCCTCACCTCCGAGGGCTTCGGCGAGACGAAGCCGGTGGACTCCAACAAGACGGCCGCGGGCCGGGAGAACAACCGCCGCGTGGAGTTCAACATCGTGAAGATGGGCAAGGTCGAAATCGAGCGTCCGGCCCCGTAGTCCTTCACCGTCGTGCTTGAGCGCGAAGGCCCGGTTCCCGTAGAGGGAGCCGGGCCTTTTCGTCATCCGGACCCCGTCTCCACACGTCCCCAGGCGTGCGAGGCGCGCACAACCGACCACGGCGAGTCATGCGCGCGAGTCAAGAGGGCGTTTCACCCACCGACGCGCACGCATGACTGCTGACGCCGCGCGCGTAAGTGGGCGTCAGGACTCGACACCGCAGCAGGGCGCTACAGGCTGGTAGCGGAATACTTGCCAAAGCGCCCGACTTCCTGATGATTGTCGAAGGCGGCAGTCATCGCGGACGGCGCTGGGGTGCTTCCGCCAAGAGGAACGACATGGACCAGTTCGAGCAGAACAAGCAGGCCGCGAAGATTCGTGTCGTGGGCGCGGGCGGGGCGGGCTGCAACGCGGTCAACACGATGATTCTGTCGAAGCTGGATCGCGTCGATTTCATCGCCGCCAACACCGATGTTCAGGCGCTCGCCGCCAGCAAGGCGCCCACCCGACTGCAACTGGGCCAGGCCCTCACCAAGGGGCTGGGCGCCGGCGCCAACCCGGAGATGGGCCGCGAGGCCGCGCTGGAGTCGCGCGATCAGATCGCCGCGGTGCTGGAAGGCGCCGACATGGTTTTCGTGACGGCCGGCATGGGCGGTGGCACTGGAACTGGCGCCGCGCCCATCATCGCGGACATCGCCAAGAGCCTGGGCTGCCTCACCGTCGGCGTCGTCACCAAGCCGTTCCTCTTCGAGGGCAACAAGCGCCGCAAGCAGGCCGAGCAGGGCATCGTGGAGCTCAAGGCCGCGGTGGACACGCTCATCACCATCCCCAACCAGCGCCTGCTGTCACTCTCCAACGAGCCCATGCCGCTCCTGGAGACCTTCAAGCGCGCGGACGAGGTCCTGCTCAACGCCGTGCAGGGCATCAGCGACCTCATCCAGTACCACGGCTACATCAACGTGGACTTCGCGGACGTGAAGACCATCATGAGCGACAAGGGCCTGGCGCTCATGGGCACGGGCAACGCCTGCGGCGACCGGCGCGCGGTCATCGCCATGCAGCAGGCCATCTCCAGCCCGCTGCTGGAGGACGTCTCCATCGACGGCGCCACCGGCCTGCTCATCAACATCACGGGCGGCCGCGACATGACCCTGCAGGAGGTCAACGAGGCGCTGACGCTGGTGCACGACGCGGCGGACGGCGAGGCGGAGATCATCTTCGGGTCGCTCATCGACGAGCAGATCCAGGACGAGGTGAAGATCACCATCATCGCCACGGGCTTCGTGCACCGCGAGGCGGCGAAGGTGCGGCCCATGGCGCAGGTGGTCCAGGTCCCGCTGCCCAGCCGTCCCGCGCCGTCGGTGCTGTCCTCCTCCCGCGAGGAGGTGGCCAGCCTGGTGCCCGCGAAGAGCACGCCCCGTCCGAGCATGTCCACGGTGGAGAACCCGAAGTCCTCCATGCAGAGCGCGCGCACGTCGGTGGTGAAGGACGCGGCGCTTCCCCTGGACGAGGATCAGTTCGACATCCCGACGTTCCTGCGCCGTCAGGGCCAGACGGAACTGCCGTAGGGCAGGGCTTAACGGCGGGGGAGGCGGGCGACGCTCGCCGTGCCCCGGCCGGTGAGGCGGTCACAGCGGGTGAACAGGCCGTCCACCTCGTCGTAGAGCGCGTCGATGCGCTCCGACGCACGGGGGGCGGGCAGGACGCCACTGCCGGCCAGCTCTTCCAGCTTGGGGCCAACGCGCTGCAACAGCTGGAGGGCCTTGAGCAGCGAGCGGCCCTGCTTCGTGCCGTCGGGCGTGAAGAGGGTGCCGCCCTGGTAGAGCGTCACCAGATTGGCGCGAGTGTCCTGTACCCGCTCATTGAGCCGGGTGCGGTACAAATCCAGACGGCGAGCGCGACGGGCACCATGCAGGTCCACGACGCCTTCCGTTCCTGTCGAGGGAGGCTTCACGTCGGGCAAGGTACGCCAGGGGTCCTCAACCCCGCAAATTTACGGGACTGTACGGACCTGTTGCGCGCCTGTCCGAGCGCTTGTCAGGCAGGGGGGTGGGGGTTAGTTTGGCCGCCCTTCGCAACGCCGGGGTTTCCGCCATGTTCCAGAAGCTGCTCATCGCCAACCGGGGTGAAATCGCGCGCCGCATCGGGACGGTGGCCCGAGGCATGGGCGTCAAGACGGTCGCCGTGTACTCGGACGCGGACGCGACGCTGCCCTTCGTGAAGGAAGCGGACGAAGCGGTGCGCATCGGTCCCGCGCCGGCGAAGGACAGCTACCTGAGCATCCCCGCCATCCTGGAGGCGGCGAAGAAGACGGGCGCGCAGGCCGTGCACCCCGGGTACGGCTTCCTGTCGGAGAACGGCGAGTTCGCGCAGGCGTGCGCGGACGCGGGCCTGGTGTTCGTGGGGCCACCGCCGGAGGCCATGGCGCGGATGAAGGACAAGAGCCAGGCGCGCAAGCTGGTGTCCGCCGCGGGCGTGCCCGTGGTGCCCGGCAGCGACGGCGTGCTGCCGGACGTGCAGAGCGCCCTGGAGGCCGCGGAGCGCATCGGCTACCCGGTGCTGTGCAAGGCCGCCAGCGGCGGTGGCGGCATCGGCATGGCGGCGGCGAACACCCCCGCGGAGCTGGAGAAGGTCTACCGCCAGTGCACGGACCGCGCGAAGGCCGCCTTTGGCCGCGAGGGCGTGTACCTGGAGCGCTACTTCCCGGCGCCCCGCCACATCGAGGTCCAGATCCTGGGCGACACCCACGGCCACCTCATCCACGGCCTGGAGCGCGAGTGCTCCATCCAGCGCCGGCACCAGAAGGTGGTGGAGGAGGCCCCGTCGGTGCTGTTCGCGAACGGGAAGAACGCCGGGCTGTCGGAGAAGCTCTTCACGGCGGCCGTCACCGCGGCGAAGGCGTTCGGCTACGCGAACGCGGGCACGGTGGAGTTCCTGTACTCGGACGGGCAGGTGTACTTCATCGAGATGAACGCCCGGCTCCAGGTGGAGCACCCGGTGACGGAGCTGACCACGGGCCTGGACCTCATCGGCTGGCAGCTGCGGATCGCCGCGGGTGAGAAGCTGACGGTGAAGCAGGAGGACGTGAAGCGGAAGGGCGCGGCGCTGGAGTTCCGCATCTACGCGGAAGACCCGGTGAAGTACTTCCCGTCCCCTGGCCCGCTGAAGGTGTACCAGCCGCCCACGGGCGAGGGCGTGCGCCTGGACTCGGGCTATGCCGAGGGCGACGTGGTGACGCCGAACTACGACCCGATGATCGCGAAGCTCATCATCACCGGCGCCACGCGCGACGAGGCGATTGCCCGCGCGGTGAAGGCGCTGGAGAACTTCCGCATCGAGGGCATCAAGACGAACATCCCGCTGCACCTGCGCATCCTGAAGGACCCTGCCTTCAGCGCGGGCGAGCTGGACACGCATTTCCTGGATCATCACGCGAAGCCGTAGGAGCGCGGGCAGGCCGCGCATCGTTTTCACACCCGAGGAGGGACTGGTTCATGGCGGACGTTGCGGCGCACATCACGGGCACGGTGTGGAAGATCGAGGTGAAGGTCGGCGACAAGGTGGAGCCCGGCACCACGCTCGTCATCCTCGAGTCGATGAAGATGGAGATGCCGGTGGAGACCGACGAAGGCGGCACGGTGAAGGAGATCCGCTGCAAGGAAGCGCAGCCGGTCAACGAGGGCGACGTCCTCGTGGTGCTCGGCTAGTCCGGGCCCGTGTTCCAGGAGACGGCGATGGAGCCCACGCTGGAAGTGGAGGACCGCGAGGGCGGCGTCCGGGTGCTCACCGTCTCCAACCCCTCGCGGCGCAATGCCCTCAACGACGCGCTGCTGGCCCGCCTGGACGCGGCGCTGGAGCCCGCCCCCCACGTGCGCGTGCTGCTGGTGCGCGGGCAGGGAGGGCACTTCTGCGCGGGCTACGATTTGACGCACCTGGGGCCTCCCGGCGCGGACGGGCGGCTGCCGGATGACCCCCTGGTGGCGTGCCTGCTGAAGCTGGAGCGGCACCCGGTGCCGTCGGTGGCGCTGGTGCAGGGCGGCGCGGTGGGCGCGGGCTTCGACCTGGCGGCCTCGTGCGACTTCCGCGTGGGCGCCCAGGACGCGTTCTTCCTCATGCCCCCGGCCCGGCTGGGCATCGTGTACTCGCCGGAGGGCCTGGCGCGGGCGGTGCGGCTCGTGGGGCTGTCCCGGGCCAAGCAGCTGTTCCTCACCGCGCGCAGGCTGCCGGCGGCGGAGGCCCTGGCGTGGGGGCTGCTGGACGAGTGCCTGGAGGACGCGGAGGGGCGCGCGCTGGCGCTGTGCGCGACGCTGGCCGCGCAGGCCCCGAAGGCGGTGACGGGGATGAAGGAGGCGTTCGGGCTGCTGGCGCGCTCCGGATTGGCTCCGGAGGACGTCGCGCGGCTGCGTCAGGTGCGCGGCGAGGCGTTCGGCAGCGAGGATGCGAAGGAGGGGCGCGCGGCCTTCTTGGAGAAGCGCGCGCCCCTGTTCAACGGGCGCTAGGTGTCGCCGAACAGCTCGCCCATGCGCAGCTGGAGCGCGGAGGCGATCTTGTAGAGCGACGAGATGGACGCGGAGGATTCCGCGCGTTCAATCTGCGACAGCAGGGACACGGACAGGCCGGTGCGGCGGGCAAGCTGCTTGAGCGTGAGCTCCTGCGTCTTGCGGGCGTCGCGGATGGTGCGGCCGATGGCGCGGTGAAGGTCCGCCTCCGGGTCCTGCGACAGACCCTTCTTCTGGAGGGCGTTGCGCACGGCGGCCGTGAACTGCTCCGGCTCCATGGGCTTCTTCACGTAGTCGGACGCCTGCGCCTTGAGCGAGGCGACCGCCGTGTCCACCGTGGGATAGGCCGTGGCGACGATGACCGCGATGTCCGTGTCGTACTTGCGGATGAGCTCCAACACTTCGGTGCCCGACATCTGCGGCATCATCATGTCGAGGATGACGAGGTGGAAGTCAGAGCCCCGGAGGATGTCCACCGTCTGGGTGGGGTCGGTGGTGGTGACCACCTCGTAGCCCTCACGGGTCAGCACCAGCTTGAGGTAGTCGCAGTTGTCCTGCTCGTCATCAACTACCAGGATGCGAATCTGCACAGCGTCTCCTCGCTGCAAGGTTGAGGGAAGTGCTGCGGGGGGGAATTACTGACTGGTCTTCTGGGCGGAAGGTTTGTCCTGGGGGGAGCCTGCCCCTTCGGCCTTGTTGACTTTCAGGATGTCGATCACCCGCGTCCGGCGGGGGTGATCCGGTGGGGCCAGGGTGAGGAAACGCTCGTAGTTTTCCTCACTCTTCTTGAAGTCCTTGACCTTGGCATACAGGTACCCCAGCAGCAGCGCACAATCCGGATTGCTGGCGGCGATGGCCGGGCACTGCTGGGCCACCTTGAGCGCCTCGTCGTACTTGCGCGCGGTCGCGAGGTCATAGGCCTGCTGGTTGATGACCTTGAACTTCTCCCGGGTCGCGTCGGTCTCCGCGGCGGCGACCGGGGCTTCCGGCGGAGGTTCCTCCGCGGCCTTCTTCTTCGCCTCGTCCACCCGGGCGCCCAGGTCGCTGTAGCGGCTGGCGAAGACCGTGTCCTTGGACACCTTCGCGAAGACGCGGATGGCCTCCGCGTCATTGCCCTGGTTCAGGGCGGTCTCCGTGTCGGTGAGGCCCTTGTCGGCCGCGGTCTCCCGCTTGAGGTCGTTCTCCAGCCCGTCCAGGGCCTTGGCGGACGCCGGCCCCTTCGCGGTCTCCCGCAGGCCCTTGAGGACCGCGGCGGCGTTCTGGAGGTTGCCGTCCTTGAGGGCCGCGTAGAAGTCGTCGCGGGTCACCGCGGGAGGCTTCGGGGCTTCAGGGGTCTTCGTGTCCGGCGGCGTCTCCGGCGTCGCGACCACGGTCTCAGGCTGCTGCGGGGGCGCGGTGTCGGGCGGGTTCGTCGGCGGGGGCTGATTGTCGGTGACGACGGGCGGCGGCTGCGGCGGACCGAACCACTCCTCGCCCTTCACCACGAAGATGGCGGCGCCCGCGGCGATGGACAGGAACGCGACGACCGCGGTCACGAGCATCTTCTTCGAGCCCGAGCGGCTCTGCGCGGCGATGTCCTCCGCCAGCGTGCCTGGGCCCACGAAGCGCAGCTTCACGTGGCCCATCTCGATGACGTCGCCGTGCGACAGCGTGGCCTGGGCGTAGCTTTCGCCGTTGACCGTCATCCCGTTGGCCGACTGCATGTCGATGACGCGCCACTCACCGGTCTCCTCGCGCACGATCTTCGCGTGCGTGCGGGACAGCGAGCGGTGGTCCAGGGCGATGTCGTTCTCCGACGTGCGACCGATCCGCAGCTCCGTGCGGTTGCAGTCGTACTCCTGGCCCTTGAATTCGGTGGGGGACAGCACCAGCAGCCGGGGCTGCTCGTCGTCCGGGACGCGCTCCACCTTGCGGGGGCGGTCCGCCTCCATCTGATCCATGCGGATGATGGAGGTGGCGTTGCGCCGCATCTCCGCCGACGGAGGCGTGTGGTCGTGTTCGTCGCCATCCTCGGCGCCGTCCTCGTCCTCCTCGTCGTCGTCCTGCGACGCGGCGGGCGCCGGGGCGTCGTCCTCGTCGTCGGGCTCCGCCCGGCGGGAGGCAGGCACCTTGGCGGTGATGGCGCCAGTAGGGGCGGCGGTGGCGGCCGCGCCTTCGACCTGCAGCGCCAGATCGTAGTCGCCGATCTGGATGAGGTCGCCCTCCTTGAGAGGGAGCTGGCCTGCGACGCGTTCACCGTTGATCCGGGTGCCGTTGTAGCTCCCCAGGTCTTCGAGCACGACGTGACCATTGAGGCGCACGAGTCGAGCGTGTCGACGTGACACGTTGCGCTCGGTCAGGCGGATCGTGTTGCCCTCCTGACGGCCAATGGTGATTTCGTCGCGCACGAAGGGAACAACGGTCTTGCGCCCCTCGTCGTCTTCGATGATGAGCTTCAGCACGGGTCCGGTCCGAGTACAGCTATAGCAGAATGCCCTTTGCCGAGACAAGCCATGTATCCCCCGGGAACAACAGGGTTTTTTGCCCATCCCAGGGTCAGGGAGGCAGTGTTGTCCATCGGTCGATTGGCCGGAAAGGGTGGGGAGTCGAGGCTACCGTGGCTCACGCTAGCACTGGTCGGGGCGCAGGCCATTCTGTACGTCGCGCTGGCGCCCGGTGGCCCCCCCGGAGTGGATGCGCTCGTGCGGTGGGGCGCCAAGGCCGGCCCCCTGGTGACGGACGTGGGGCAGGGCTGGCGGCTCCTGGCGGCCAACCTCCTGCACCGGGACGGGCTGCACCTGGGACTCAACCTGCTGGTGTTCGCGGTGGTGGGCTCGGCGGTGGAGCGGGCGTGCCGCTGGTGGGACTACCTGGCGCTCTTGGGGGTGTCCGGCCTGGCGACGATGGCGGGCTCGCTCTGGTGGTCGCCGACGGTGAGCGTGGGCGCCTCGGGGCTCGTGTTCGGCTGCGTGGGCGCGTTGCTGGTGCTGGGGCGGCGTTCGCGCAACGGGCCGAAGGCGCGCTTCGGGTGGTTCTCCGGGGAGAGCGCGCTGCCCACGGTGCTCGTCTTCCTGTGGCTCGGGTGGACGAGCGCGGGCGTGGACAACGCGGGGCACCTGGGCGGCCTGCTGGCGGGGCTCCTGGTGGGCGTCTTCCTGCGGTCGCGGACGCGGGGGGCTGG
>NZ_RAWD01000239.1:0-15420 GCF_003612065.1 Corallococcus sp. CA047B | reverse complement strand
GTCCCTGCCCATGTCCCCCCTTCCTCCTCCGGCCGTCACCGCCCCGGTCCCGGCCCGGTCGTGGCTGCCCTGGGTGCGAGCCCCGCGCCGGATGCTGCTCGCGTCGCTGTCGCTGGGAGTGCTCGCGGAGGTCCTGCTGGACCGGGAGCGCTGGGGTCTGGGCTTCCCGGTGCTGGTCGCGGCCCTGTTCGGGGCGCTCGCGTGGCTGGGTGGGCGCGAGGGCTGGCAGCGCGCGCGGCCCAATGCGTGGCTGCTGATTCCGCTGGGCATTGTCTCCGGCTTCGTGGCGGTGCGCGACAGCGGGTGGTTGTTGTCGCTCAACGTGCTGACCGCGGGCGTGCTCCTGACGTTGCTTGCGCACTTCTGGGCCGCGGGCCGGGTGGAGCGGCTGGGGCTCACGACCTATCCCGCCGTCGTGCTGGGCTCCGCGCTCCAGGCCCTGCGCTATCCGTCGGCACTGGCCAGGGAGAGCGTGGACGTGAGCAGCGTTCGCGCCCATGCGCCCCGCCTGTTGTCCCTGGGGCGCGGACTGCTGCTGACGCTGCCGGTGCTGCTGGTGTTCAGCGTGCTGCTGGACTCGGCGGACGGGGTCTTCTCCTCGACGATGGGACGGTGGCTGTCATTCGACCTGGGGCTGGATGTGCTGGTGGCGCGGAGCGTCGGCGTGACGTTCAGCGCGTGCGTCGCGGCCGGGGTGCTGGGCCATGCGCTGCGCCGCCGTGCCTCCAAGGAGTGGGGTGACACGGAGGCGGAGCCCGCCACGCCGCGCCTGGGCTTCATCGAAGCGCTGGTGCTCATTCTCGCGGTGGATGCGCTGTTCTTCGTCTTCGCAGCCTTCCAGGTGGCGTACCTGTTCATCGGGGACGCGGTGTCGCCCGCGCCGGGCTACTCCTTCGCGGAGTACGCGCGGCACGGCTTCTTCGAATTGGTGGTCGTGTCGCTCCTCACGCTCGCACTGGTGATGGCCCTGACGCGCTGGACGCGGCGCGAGTCGCCCGTGGCCCAGACGGTGTTCCGCGCGGGCGCGTCGCTGATGGTGGTGCTCACGCTGGTCATCCTCGCGTCGGCGATGAAGCGCCTGTCGCTCTACGAGGACGCCTTCGGCTACACGCTGCTGCGCGTGTACACGCATGTCTTCATGATGGCGCTGGGGGCGGCGCTGGCCTGGCGCGCGGTGACGCTGTGGTGGCGCACGGAGCGCTTCGCGGTGGGGGCGCTCGTCACGGCGCTGGGCGCGGTGGTGGCGCTCAATGTCCTCAACCCGGAGGCCTTCATCGCGCGCCACAACCTGGAGCGCCATGCGCGCACCGGTTCGCTGGACGTGGAGATGTTGTCCCGGCTGTCCGCGGACGCGGTGCCCGCGCTGATGCCGGCGCTCTCCGTCCTGTCGGAGGCTGAAGGGGAGCTCCTGTTGAGCCAGCACCGGGACCACCTGTCCCAGCGGGACACGGTTCCCGAGTGGAATTTCTCCCGCTTCATGGCCCGCCGGGCGCTCCTCCAGGCCGGTCCGTGGCGGGAGGCCGTGAATCCCTGAGGCGCGGTGGCTAGAGTCCGGCGCCATGACCGAAGCCGCCGGACGCCGTGCCTCGCCGCTGTCACCGATTCCCGCGGTCCTCATCGCCGTGGTGAGCGTGCAGGGCGGCGCGGCGCTGGCGAAGGGCCTGTTCCCAGCGGTGGGCGCGACCGGGGCGGCGGGACTGCGGCTGGTGCTGGCGTCGGTGATGTTGCTGGCGTTCTTCCGGCCGCCCGTGACGCGCTACACGCGGGCGCAGTGGGCGGCCATCATCCCCTACGGTCTGGCGTTGGGGGTGATGAACCTGACGTACTACCTGGCCATCGCGCGCATCCCGCTGGGGCTCGCGGTGACGCTGGAGTTCGTGGGGCCGTTCGCGCTCGCGGTCGTGGGGTCGCGCAAGGCCCTGGACTTCGTGTGGGTGCTCTTCGCGGCGACGGGCATCGTGCTGATCACCCCCTGGACCGCTCGGCCCGGTGGGTTGGATCCGCTGGGCGTGGTGCTGGCGTTGGCGGCGGGCGCGTGCTGGGCCGTGTACATCCTGGTGGGCGGCCGGCTGTCCAGGCTCGTGCCGGAAGGGCAGGGGGTCGCGGTAGGCATGGTGGTCGCGACGCTGGTGGTGCTGCCGTTTTCGCTGGTGGGCGGCCACCTGGAGCGGCTGACGCCGGCCCTGTTCGCGGCGAGCGTGGGCGTGGCGCTGTTGTCCAGCGCCCTGCCATACACCCTGGAGATGATGGCCCTGGGCAAGCTGTCCAGCCGCACCTTCGGCATCCTGATGAGCCTGGAGCCCGGCGTGGCGACGGTGGCGGGCTGGGTGTTCCTGCACGAACAGCTCACGCCCCTGCAATGGCTGGCGGTCGCGTTGGTGAGTGTTGCTTCGGCGGGGGCGACGCTGACCGCGAAGCGTCCGCCCCCGCCCGTCGAGGTGTGAGGGGGCGCGCGTAGTAGAAGGGCGGGATGAAAACGACCAGCTACTATCCGGTCCTGATGACGAACGAGGTCGCCAAGACCGCCGCCTTCTACGTCACCCACTTCGGCTTCCGCGCGCTCTTCGAGGCGGATTGGTACGTCCACCTCCAGTCCACCGAGGACGCGCGGGTGAACCTGGCGATCCTCGACGGGCGCCACGCCACGGTGCCGGAAGTGGCCCGGGGGCGCCAGGCGTCGGGCCTCCTGCTGAACTTCGAGGTGGAGGATCCGGATGCCGAGTACGCCCGGGTGAAGGCCGCGGGCCTGCCCATCCTGCTGGAGCTGCGCGATGAGGAGTTCGGACAGCGCCACTTCATCACGGCGGATCCGAACGGCGTCCTCATCGACATCATCAAGCCCATTCCGCCGTCGGCCGACTTCCAGGCGCAATACGCGGAAGCGGCGCTGCCGAAATAGGCGTTGGCGTCACATGTGGACGACCAGGTCGAACCGGCAGTGACGGGCCATCAGGTCCAGCAGGTCATCCAGCGGTGCGTTCAGCCGGTGCTTGTAGAAGTCCAGCCCGAGCAGGGACTGGTCCGGCTGTCTTTGGTCCGAGGCATCCAGCATGGGGTGCATCCGGTTCGTGAGCCATGCCCGGGTCCAGCGTCCTTCAGTCCGAGCCAGGAGGGGGCGCCGATCCCGCACGACCAGTTCGATCCACAGATGCCCCGCCGTGGCGAAGGTGGAGCGGAAACCCTTCGGCAGGTAGCTGACCGGGTATGTCTTTTCGCGCCAGCCGTCGGGGTGCCGCTCCATGGTGGGCGTCAGGCAGATGAACTCCAATTCCTTCCAGGCGATGGGGATGGGTTGGAGGAACAGGGGACGCAGCACGAGGCCCTCTTCATTGAAGTCCACGCGGAGCGGCAGGCTGCGATGGGTGAGCGTCGCTGTCATCGGGGCAGCGAATCCAGTCCCGCCATCAGGCGGTCCACGTCCGCCAGGGTGTTGTAGTGCAGCAGCGAGGCGCGCACGGCGCCGTCGGGCATGAGCCCCAGCGCCTCCGCCGCTAGCGTGGCGTAGTAGTGCCCCGCCGCCACGCCCACATCCTGTCCGGCCAGGTGTTCCGCCACCGCGCGCGCAGGGATGCCCGGCACGTTGAAACAGAAGGTGGCCACGCGCCCCTTGGGTTCCTTGGGACCGTAGAGCGTCACGCGCGGATGCTTCGACAAGCGCTCCAGCGTGGCCTCCAGCAGCGGATGCTCCAGCGCTTCGATGCGCTGGAAGGCTCGCACCAGTCCTTCGCGTCCCAGCTGGCCTCCGCCCAAGTCCTCGCGGAGATAGCGCAGAGAACCCAGCCATCCGGCCCACCCTTCGTGGTTGGCGGTGCCCGGTTCGAACTTCTGCGGACTGTCATCCGGGATGAACCACAGCTTGTCCGCCGGCAGCCCCGCGAGCAGTTCGCGCCGCACATACAGACAGCCCAGGTGCGGACCGAAGACCTTGTACGGAGAGAACACGACGAAGTCCGCGCCCCACGCCTTCACGTCCGGGAGGTGGTGCGGGCTGGAGTGCACCGCGTCCACGAACAACCACGCGCCCACGCCGTGCGCCACCTCCGCCGCGGCGGCCACGTCGGGTGTGGCCCCCACGGAGTTGGCGGCCGCCGTCACCGCGACCAGCCGCGTGCGCGGGGTGGCGAGCGCCCGCAGGTCCGATGCCTCCAGCCGCCCCTCGGGCCAGCGCGCCCGCCAGAGCTTCACCGTCACGCCTTGCGCTTCCAGGGCCCGCCACGGGGCCGCGTTGGATTCGTGCTCCAACTCGGAGATGACGACCTCGTCTCCTGCCTGGAAGAGGCGTGAGAGGGCCCGGCCCACCTGGAACGTGAGCGCGGTGGCGCTGGGGCCGAGCATGACCTCCTCCGGCTGACAATGGAGGAACTCCGCCGTCTCCGCTCGCGCGCGGGACTTGAGCGTGGTGGCCACCTTCGACGCGGCGTAGGGCTGGCCCACGTTGCAGCTTCCTCCGGTGAGGAACTGGCTGATGGCGTCGATGCAGTGCGAGGGCACTTGCGCCCCGGCGGCGTTGTCCAGATAGCTGAAGCCGGACCGCAGGGCGGGGAATGACGAGGCGAACGGGGAGTTCATGGGCCGCGAAGCATAGTCTTCCGCCGCCGCGTTTCATGAACGGCTGGTGGCCCTCACTTTCGGCACGGGCGTGCAACAGAAGTGGGAGACCGCCGGTCTCCAGCGCTTCTACGCCTTCGTGTACGCGTGGCTGCTGCACCCATGCGATCGCCGCGCGCTTCACGCTCGATGGCGCTTTGGGGAACCGCCGCCCCTGAACGCGGGACGGCGGTCCGGAGGCTTGCGACTACGGCGTGCCGAAGTCCTGCGTCCAGTAGGCGCGGTAGCTGCTGGACGGCGCGTTGAAGTAGCCGATGCCTGTCTGCTTGAGCGCGCCGTTCATGATGTTGTTGCAGTGGCCGGTGCTGGTCATCCAGCCATTCACCACCGCCGCCGCGGTGCCGTAGCCCGCGGCGATGTTCTCCGCCGCGGTCCGGTAGGTGTAGCCGGCGGACGCCATCCGCTGCCACGGCGTGGTGCCGGTGGAGCCCGTGTGGCTGAAGAAGTTGTTGGTGCCCATGTCCTTGGAGTGCTTGCGCGACGCACAGCGCAGCTTCGTGTCGAGCGTGAGCGCGGCCACCGCCGGCTTCACCACGCCGCCACAGGTGGCCCCCGCCGCGCGGCGCTGGTTGATGAGCGTGAGCACTTCATTCTCCAGCGCCACCCACGCCGGATCCCACGTCGTCACGTCATCGCAGTACGCGGCGCTCGCGGTCACCCCGTCGCTGGCGACCTCCGTCTGGACGGGGGGAACGACGACGCCCTCTCCGGACGGCTCCGGCAGCTGCTCTCCACCACAGCCACCCAGCAGGGCGGCGGCGCTCAACAACGTCAGACACAGCGAACGGGGGAAGACGGTCATGGACAGACCTTTCACCGGCACGAACCGGCGGAGGGAGGGGGATCACGGGAAACAACGTTGTCCCTTATTCCAGGTTTCGGCCATGGACGCCGCGTGTATTGTGATTGACTGCTCGGCGAGCGTGTTGAATTGGCGGCGCTGCTGGCGGAAAGTTCTTCTTCCGTGAGCGCTCCTTCCGTTGGGCCTGATGTTCGTTCGGTGGTGCTGGACACCAACGTGGTGCTGGATCTGTTCGTCTATGACGACCCCTTCGCGCGGCCGTTGAAGGAGGCCCTGCTCGCGGGCTCGCTGACGGCGTGGGTGGACCGGCACACGCTGCGGGAGCTGGAGCTGGTGCTCGCGTACCGCTCGTTCGCGCTGACGGCGGAGGCGCAGCAGGCGGTGCGGGAACGGTACGGCGCGCTCACGCGGGTCTCGGACGGGGAGGGCGCGGCGGTGGAGCTGCCCCCGTGCCGCGACCGGGATGATCAGAAGTTCCTCGTGCTGACGGCTCGCGTGGGGGCGTCGTGGTTGGTGAGCAAGGACAAGCGCGTGCTGTCGATGGGCGGCGGGCGTCGCCTGCCGTTCGACGTGCTGACGCCCCGGCGCGCGTCGCTGCTGCTGGGGGCGGAGATTTCGCCGGCCTCGCACGGCGGGAGGGATTGAAGCAGGCAGGCAAGGGTGCACACGGGGAGTCAAAATCGCGGTCGAAGCTTGGTGGTGTGGGCTTTCTCGGGCCATCCTTCGCCCCGGTGCGTTCCTCACTCCTGATCCTCCTGTTCTGCGCGGGCTGTGCCGCGCGTGTCGTCACCCCCGTTCCGGTGTCCGCCCCGGCTCCGACCCAGGCCGCGCCGCCCGGGGAGTCGGTGCCGCCCGCCGGGGCTCCGGCCGCAGCCACGCCTGCTCCGGCGGGTGCGCAGGCTCCGGCGACGGGGGAGGCCCAGGTCGTGGCCCCCGCGAGCGTGTCCGCCGCGCCCACCGCGATGCCGTCTCCGGCGGAGGTCGCCGCCGTCGTCACCGACGCCGCGATGCGCGACAACCCCTGTCCCGCGGGGACGGAGGCCGAGGAGGACGAGGACGATGTGTCCGCGGCCACCGACGACGAGGGGGTGAGCGAGGAGGGCGAGCTGCAGGCGCCGCTCGCGCCCGCCGCGCCCGCGGGGCCGCTGTACACCGCCGACCTGTCCGATGAGGCGCTCACCGAGGCGTGGAAGAAGGACCCGGCCACGCTGGGCTCCATGTCCATCGGGTTCGTGGAGAGCGGCCGACAGCTCAACAGCCACCGCGTCCCGGATGACAAGGACTGGCTGGTGGTGTCGCCGGAGATCGCCTGGGGCACCGAGGAGACCGTCAACTACGTGGTCGCCGCCATCCGCGCCGTGCGCGCGCAGTATCCGAACGTGCCCCCGCTGCGCGTCAACCGGCTGTCCACCAAGGACGGCGGCTACCTGCGTCCGCACAAGAGCCACCAGAACGGGCGCGACGTGGACCTGGGCTTCTACTACCCGACGGCGGAGCCGGTGCGGGAGCGGGAGCGCGAGCGCTACATCGACGTGGCCATGAACTGGGCGCTGGTGCGCTCGCTGGTGACGAACACCGACGTGCAGATGATCCTCGTGGACAAGCGCGTCCAGAAGGTCCTGTACGACTACGCGGTGGGTATCGGCGAGGACAAGGCGTGGCTCGACTCGCTGTTCAACGCGGGCTTCAACTCCGTCATCAAGCACGCGCGCCGGCACCGCGACCACTTCCACGTGCGCTTCTTCAATGCGCGCGCGCAGGAGCTGGGCCGCCGGGTGGCGCCGCTGCTGGCGCTCCAGCCGGACCAGAACCTCATGATGTACAAGGTGCGCAACGGGGACACGCTGGGCGGCATCGCGATGCGGCACAACTCCAGCGTGGTGGCCATCAAGAAGGCCAACCGGATGCGCAACACGTTCCTGAGCATTGGCCGGCGGCTGGTGATTCCGCTCAAGGGGCCCTGCACGCACTGCCCGATTCCACCGCCCGTGCAGCTTCCGCCGCGCCGGATGCCCCCGCAGACGCAGGCCCCCGCTTTGGTGTCCACGACGCCCGAGGCTTCAGGCAAGCTGCCCAACCCCTGTACTCCCGCCGCGCCGGCGCCCACCCCCGTGGCGGGGCCGACGGGCGCTCCGTCCGGTCTGTCGACCGCACGCTGAAAGGCCTCACGCTCCATGGCAACTCCGCACATCTCCGCCTCCCCGGGTGACTTCGCCGAAGTGGTCCTCATGCCGGGGGATCCGCTGCGCGCCCGCTACATCTCCGAGCGCTTCCTGGAAGGCGCGCGCGCCGTCACGTCGGTGCGCAACATGCTGGGCTTCACCGGCACCTTCCGGGGCAAGCGGCTGTCGGTGATGGGGCACGGCATGGGGGTGCCCTCCATCTCCATCTATGCGACGGAGCTGGTGCAGACCTACGGCGCGCGCGTGCTCATCCGCGTGGGCAGCTGCGGGGCGCTGCGCACGGACGTGAAGCTGCGCGACGTCATCGTGGCGCTGGCCGCGGGCACCGACTCCAATGTGAACCGCATGCGGGCGATGGGGCACGACTTCCCGGCGGTGGCGGACTTCACGCTGGCCCGGCGCGCGGTGGAGGCGGCGGAGAAGCTCCGCAAGCCCGTGCGCGTGGGCTCGGTGTTCACGTCCGATTTGTTCTACCACCCGCAGGAGCAGCTCAACGCCACGCTGGCGCGCATGGGCATCCTGGCGGTGGAGATGGAGATCGCCGGCCTCTATGGCGTGGCGGCGCAGTACGGCGCGCGGGCGCTGGGGCTGCTCACGGTGTCGGACCACATCCTCACGGGCGAGCACCTGTCCCCGGAGGACCGGCAGACGACGTTCGACGAGATGATCGAGGTGGCGCTCGACGTCGCCGTCTCCGAGGCGTAGGGACGCGTCCATGACCTTCACTCCCCGCCGGGGGCCGGGCTCGCCGCTGGCGCGCAAGGCGGCCCAGCGCACCCCGGGCCATCACTACAACGCGAGCTTCCTGCCCGCGGCGGACCGCGCGGAGATCCTCGCGTGGCTGGGCACGCTGCATCCCCTGTGGGAGGAGCGCTATTCGAAGCACTTCCCCCCGCCGGAGGGACAGGCGCAGCGGCGGCTGCTGAGGCCGGTGTACTGGCTGGGCAACTGGCAGTTCGCGTGCCTGGACTACTACCGGCCGCCCAAGGGCGTGAAGGACCGCTGTGTGAAGGCGGAGCCGTTTCCGGCGGTGCTGGAGCGGCAGATTGCGAAGGTGGAGGCGCTGGCGCGGCGGATGTTCCGGGGCCCGGACATGCCGCAGGGCTGGCACCTCAACACCTGCCTGGTGAACTTCTACGGCAGCCGGTTGGAGGACGGGCGCTGGGTGGACGTGGCGCGCGTGGGCGAGCACAAGGACTTCGAGCCGGGCCCGGTGGCGTCGCTGTCGCTGGGCGAGCGCGCGCTCATCCAGTTCGTCACGTCGTCGCGGCCCGGTGAGCGCGACGCGGTGGTGCTGGAGCAGTGGTTGGATGACGGTTCGCTGCAGCTCTTCGGCGGCGCGCAGTGGAAGGAGCAGACGTTCCACCGGGTGCAGCGGGTGGACACGCGCGCCGGGCACGTGATGCCGCCGGAGCTGCCGGACTTCCGCACGCGGCGCATCAACCTGACGTTCCGCTACGTGCCGGACGCGCACGTGACGCCGTTCGCGGCGCTGAGCGCGGAGGCCCGTGAGGACGTGCGGCCGTACATGGCGACGCTCGCGAAGGGCAGCCGCTTCTTCCGCGAGGAACTGGCGAAGGAGCCCGTGACGCGGGCGGAGTAGGGCAGGGCGCGGACGTTAGAGGTCCGCGCCTGCCTTCACGAGGAGCTGACCGCGCGGCCGGAGGAGAGGCTCGGACGTTGGCGGTCCGAGCCCTCGGTTCAAGACGAGGACGACGAGCCTGTCTCAGGACCCCGGTTGGACGAAGCAGACGCGGGTGAACGGCCCACGTAGCTGACCTGCGGCGAGGCTCCTCGCGCGGGACGTCCCGTGCCGCGCTCCTGGGGCTGACGGGGCATCCGAGCCGGGTTGCCACGTGCTTCCCGCGCGTTGGCGTCGGGTCCGCGGTCGTTCGGGTGCTGCGCGGCTTCCTGTCGGGGCTCCGCATTCATCGCGGGGGCTTCGCCGCTGCGGGAGCGCTGCCGACGGTTGTCCGGGTTCTGGGCCCGGCCCTCCGCGCTAGGGACATCCTTCGACGGTGGCGAGAAGGACGCGTTGTCGCCCTCCGTGTTCGGAGGACGCTGACCCCTGGGGGGACGGCCGTTCGAGCGGGGTTCGCCGTTCTGCTGCTGCGGACGCCCGTTCATGCGCGCTTCGCCGTGCTGAGAAGGTTGGCCGTCCGTCCGGAATCCATTGTCGCCGTGGGACCGACCGTTCGCGCGCGCGTCATCCCGCGCCTGCGACGGCGCTCCATTCATGCGCGGCTCGCCGTTCTGCTGGGAGCCGTTCATGCGCGCGTCACCGTTCTGGGCCCGGCCGTTCGTGCGTGGCTCGCCGTTCTGCTGAGCGCCATTCGCACGTGCTTCGCCGTTTTGAGGGCGGCCGTTCATGCGTGGCTCGCCGCGTTGCTGGGAGCCGTTCGCACGTGCTTCACCACCGTTCTGGGACCGGCCGTTCATGCGTGGCTCGCCGTTCTGCTGAGAGCCGTTCATGCGCGCTTCGCCGTTCTGAGACCGGCCGTTCATGCGTGGCTCGCCGTTCTGCTGAGAGCCATTCGCACGCGCTTCACCATTCTGCTGCGGCCGGCCGTGCGTGCGCGGCTCGCCGTTCTGCTGCGGCCGGCCGTTCATGCGTGCTTCACCGTTCTGCTGGGAGCCGTTCGCGCGCGGCTCGCCGTTCTGCTGCGGCCGGCCATTCATACGCGGCTCGCCCTGCTGCGAAGGGGCGCCGTTCGCGCGCGCATCCCCGTGCGGCTGCGACGGGGCGCCATTCACGCGCTGATCACCGTTCGGCTGCCGGGGCGGACGTCCATCGCGGCGCGGCTCGTTCGGGCCGCCTCGCGGGTTGCCATTGCGCGGCCCGCCGCCCTGCTGCTGGGGACGGCCATTCGTGCGTGCATCGCCCGCCGCCGCCGGCGCCGCCTGAACCACCGGGGCTCCACCGCGCGGTCCACCCTGCTGCGGACGTCCGTTGTTCCCACCGGGCCGGTTGTTGCCACCCTGCTGCGGCCGTGCCGCGGCACCCTGCTGCGGCCCCGCATTCCCACCGGGCCGGGGCGCATTGCCCGTGCGCGGAGGCGGCTTGCCTCCAAAGCCTCCACGCCGACGCCCATCGCGCGGGCTCGACGTGACGACCGGCCGTCCGCGCTCGCCGCCTCCCTGTCGCAACACCAGGGCTTCCAGCGCTCGCAGCTCCGCTTCCTCCGCGCTCACGCCCTCTTCCAGCTCCACCGGGGCCGCCTCCGGCGCCGGGGCTGCTCGGAAGTCACCGCGTCCCTCCTGCCCGAAGCGCTCCGCCCGGGGACCCGGCCGGCCCTGCGCCCCGTTGCGGCGCGGCGCCTCCTTGAAGTTGCCCGACGGCGTGTACTCCGGCGTCAGGTCGCGGCGCACATACGCGTTCCAGATTTCGCCCGTGTCGCCCGCACGGCTCGCCAACCGGTGCGAGATGCCCGTGAGGAACTCCCGCACGTTGTCCAGGTCGCGGCGGAAGTAGAACTCCGCCTGGCTGTTGCGCGCCGCCGCCACCGTCTGCGGAAAGTCGATGAGCGTCGGCCCCATCCCACTCATCAGGATGTTGTAGGGCGACAGGTCTCCATGGATGAGGTCCGCGCACAAGGTGCGAATCACCTGACCCCGTAGGTCCAGGTAGCAGGCCTCGGCATCCTCGGGCGTGAGGGGCGGTGCTTCCACCAGACGGGGGGCCGGCTGGCCCTGCTCATCCAGCACCAGCTCCATCAGGAGGATGCCTTCGTAGAAGAGCACCGGCGTGGGGACGCGCACACCCTGGGCGTGCAGCTTGTAGAGCGAGTCCGCCTCGGCGTTCTTCCACGCCTCTTCCGCGGCGGCCTGCCCGAAGCGGCTGCCCTTCTCCATGGCGCGGCGGGTGCGCGAGTTGCGCACCTCGCGGCCTTCCTTGTAGCCGGAGTTGTTGCGGAAGTTGCGCTCGTGGCGCTCCTTGTACAGCTTCGCGGCGACCACCTGGCCGGCGTGCTGGACAAGCCATACCTCTGCCTCCTTGCCCGTCTTCAGCTGGCCGATGACGGCGTCAATGATGCCGTCGGCGAGGAGGGTCTCGAGGGAGTCATTCATTCTTAGGCAAAAGGCCGGAACGGCACGGGGCGGGGAGCTTCAGTCGTAGCGCACACCGGCGGCCCCTGCTCGCCATGATGCACGTTGGAGATGAGAACACCGGGCAGGCCCTGATTTCCATCGCCGTTGCGCTGAACGCCATCCAGGAAACCCACGTACCGCTTGCTAGCAGCTTGGGAAGCAGGGGGCCAGGGGTGGGACCTTGCCTGTATCCTGTTCGCCTTCCGCCCCTGCCCCGGGACCGGCTTGACGCCGGCCGGGGTCCAAGAAGCCCTCGGGAAGGAGACGTCCGCCCATGAAGGTCCTGCTGTTGTGGGGTGTCCTGTTGGCCTCGCTGTGCGCGCACGCCGAGGACCGTGTCGAAGGGGCCCGGAAGCATCAGACGGCCGCGCTCATCCAGTCGTTCCGGGACGCGGGGCTGTCCTGGCCGCCGGAGGAACTCTACCTGCGGGCCTTCAAGGTCGAGCGCGAGCTGGAGGTCTGGGCCGGCCCCCGGGGCAAGCCGCTGGTGAAGGTGCGCACGTTCCCCATCTGCGCGGCGTCCGGCGACGTGGGCCCCAAGCGCGCCCAGGGGGACGAACAGGTTCCGGAGGGCTTCTACACGGTGGACCTCTTCAACCCGAAGAGCGCCTACCACCTGTCGCTGCGCGTGAGCTATCCGAACGCGCTCGACCGGAAGCTGGGCGCCGCGAAGCCCGGGGGGGACATCTACATCCACGGCAACTGCGTGAGCATCGGCTGTCTGGCCATCGAGGACGGGCCCATCGAGGCGCTGTACGTGCTGGTGACGGAGGCCCGGGCCCGCATGGGACGCGACGTGCCGGTGCACATCTTCCCACGTCGGCTGGACGCGGCGGGGCTCGCGGCGCTGGAGGCGCTGGCCGGCGTCACCGACGCGCGGCGGGCCTTCTGGCGGGGCCTGGAGCCCGGCTACCGGCTCTTCGAGGAGCAGCGGCGCCCCCCTCGCGTGAAGGTGGACACGCGCGCGACGGCCTACGTCGTGACCCCGGCGCCGCCGGCCCGGTAGTCCGCAAGCTGTTACAAATGGCGATCCGTCGGTGCCGCCGTTAACCGACTTCGGGGGGTGGGTCGCGCATGAAGTCATCCGTCACGTTGCAAGAGCCCGTGGTTTCCGATGGCGCGCGAGCGCTCGTGTCCCTCACGACGACGGAGCTGGCCGCCGCCCTTCGCGAGCGCCGCGTCAGCGCCGTGGAGGTGCTGGACGCCTTCCTGTCCCGGGCCCGTGCGCACAACCCCGCGCTCAACGCCGTGGTGACGTGGGACGAGGCGCGGGCCCGGGAACGCGCGCGGCAGGCGGACGCCGCGCTCGCGAAGGGGGAGCTGTGGGGGCCGCTGCACGGCGTGCCCTTCACCGTGAAGGACACCTTCAGCACCCAGGGCCTGCGCACGACGTCGGGCCATCCGCTCCTGGCGGAGTACGTGCCCACCGAGGACGCCACCGTGGTGGCCCGGCTCAAGGCCGCGGGCGGCATCCTCTTTGGCAAGACGAACCTGCCGCCGTTCGCCGCGGACTTCCAGACGCACGGGCCGCTGCTGGGCCGCACCAACAATCCGCACGCGCTGGAGCGCACGCCGGGAGGTTCCAGCGGTGGGGCCTCGGCGTCGGTCGCGGCGGGCTTCACCCCGTTCGACGTGGGCAGCGACATCGGCGGCTCCGTGCGGCTGCCGGCGCACTTCTGCGGCATCGTCAGCATCAAGCCCACGGAGAACCGCGTCTCCAACGCGGGCCACATCCCGGACATGCCCAACGGTCCGCGCCACGTGCGCCACATGGCGTGCTCCGGTCCTTTGGCGCGTTCGGTGGCGGACCTGCGGCTCATCCTGTCCATCATCGAAGGCGCGGACCTTCGCAACCCGGAGGTGCCGCCTGTCGCGCCGCTGGGGGCCGCGAAGCCCCGGGCCCTGAAGGGACTGCGGCTGGCGTGGGCGGACACGCTGGGGCCGTTTCGCGCCGACCGCGAGACGCGCGAACTCTTCCAGCGCTTCACCGCCGCCGCCCGCGCGGAAGGCGTCGTCGTGGAGGAGACCGTGCCCGCGTCGCAGGACTTCGCGGACCTGCTGGACGTGTGGGGGCTGATGGAGGGCGGACTGGTGGGCGTGCCGTTGCCACCGGACGCGCGCGAGGCCTTCCGGGGGCAGTTCCTGTCGCTCCCGAACGACCTGCTGGCGAAGTCCATCGTGAAGGGCACGCACCTGGACCTGACCGGCATGGGAGAGACGCTGAGCCGCCGCGACGGGCACATCGCCACGTTGGAGCGGTTCCTGTCCGGTTGGGATGCGTGGATGGTGCCGGTGTCGATGACCGCCGCCATCGCGCACGCGCCGTTCGGACACCCGGTGGACGTGGACGGCGTCCCGGGCAGCTACCTGGAGGTGCTGGGCGGGTTCACCAGCCTGTTCAACGCGACGGGGAGTCCCGTGGTGGTGATTCCCCTGGGGCGCACGGCGTCGGGGCTTCCGGTGGGCGCGCAGCTGGTGGGGCGGCGGTGGGCGGACGGGGCGCTGCTCGATGTGGCGGAGGCGCTCCTGCCCCTGGGCGGCGGCGTGCGGTGGCCCGCGGCGTTCACGCCCTGATTCACGCGGTGGTTCAATAGACGCGCAGCAGCCGGGATTTGCATTCGAAGTGCGGGTTGCGCACGTCGATGACGTAGACCTCGCCGGTGGTCTCCTCGAAACCTCCGGCGAGCACGCCCACGGTGGCCGCGGCGGCGAGGTACGCGGTGTCCGTGCCCTTCATCTCGCTGACCTTGCGCACGTAGACGACGCGGCCCTCCACGGCCCACAGGGTGCGGATGCCATCGGCGTGCACGCCCAGGGCCTCGGGGGGCGGTGGAGGCAGCTTCGCCAGCGCGGGAGGGATGGCCTGGAGCACGTAGTCGTCGTAGGCGCGGTTGCCACTGCGGCTCACGAGCTTCACCTCGCGCAGCGTTCCATCCGGCCCCTGGAGCAACTCCAGCGTGACGACCAGCTTCAGGGTGCTGACGCCGTGGGCGAAGGACTGGAGCTCGTCGCCGGCCTGGGAGAGGCCGCGCAGGCGGTTGAACTCGGGGTTGTTCCGGGTGCGCTGTGCGAGCAGCTCGCCCGGCTTGGGGGGCGCTCGCGTCGGGGGCGCGGCGCCAGGTGAGCCCGTGGCGCCGAACTGGCGGGCCTTGTCGGCCCATGAGTACAGCAGTTGCCTGGGCAGGCTGGGCATGTCGAAGAGCGGCGCTTCATCCATCTGCCGCTCCAGCTTCGCGCGCAGCTTGCCGAAGTACGGGTGGATGCGGCCGGTGTCCACGCGGTCGCGCGCCTGGCGGTCGTCGATGATGCCCTGTACCCGCTCCGACACGCGCGCCTGCTCCTCGGCGGCGATGGCTTCGGGCGAAAGGCTCGGGTCGCCGGGCCGCAGCGTGCGACCTCCGCCCCGGGAGTTCTCCGGCGTCGTGATGATCACCCCGCCGCTCGCACCCGGCGGGGGCAGCAGGTTCAGGGGCAGGGTGCCCGGAGCGCGGGGCACGTCCGCCGAAGGCCGGTCGGATTCGAGGGAGGGTTCGCGCACCGCGACGTCGGGCGGAGGGGTCGCAGCGGACGGTGATGGCCCCTGGCGCGCCACTTCGGGCGGTGGCGATGCGGGCTTACGGGCCGGAGGCTCCCGGGTCGCCGTGCCAGCAGGGGGCCGAGGGCGCGGTGTCGGCGGAGTCGCCGGATCCTCGGCTCGCGGAGGTTCGGGTCTGGCGCTTGGGTCCGGCGGGGTGGAGG